>JBCBHI010000056.1:0-12789 GCA_038525885.1 Bacteroidota bacterium | reverse complement strand
CGCTTTTCTATCTGGACGACCGAGCCTGGATCACCAGTGTGAATTCTGGGTATCAGATCAATGACCAGTTCAAAGTAGTCCTCAACTTCTTGTACAAGGATGTAAACCGACAGGGGCACGATGACTTTGCGCCCTACCATACGGCCCCTTTCACGGAGCCACAGTACCTCAAAACCAGCTTTACGGGGCTCTCTTTCAACTCCAACCTGCTCGATCAAAAACTGAAAACCGAGGTATTCGGAAAATACTACGGGTACAACGCCCTGGTGACAGAGGAGTATTATGCCATAGACTCGGACGAACGAGTGCGTGAGGTTATCAGTCAGCAAGGCGAATTTGGAGGAGGGGTGGCCACTTCCTTCAATACCGACCGCAAATTCCTCCTCAAATTTTCTGTAGAACGGGCCATTCGGCTGCCCACTACCCGCGAGGCTTTAGGAGATGGAGTAAACGTACTGAACTCCCCCAACCTAGGCCCGGAGAATAGCATCAATGTCAACCTGGGGGCCTCGCTTGGGAAGTACTTCTTTGGCACCTACAACTCCATCCGGGTCAACGTGAATACCTTCTACCGGGACACCCGCGACCTCATATGGCCGGTACTAGCCGGAGGCAGAGGGGAGATCCGTTTCGAGAATTTCACCAACAATCTCAGCAAAGGGGTAGAATTCGAAGCCCAGTACGACTACGATTCCAAGGTGGAGCTGTCCTACAACCTCACCTACCTGGACCAGCGCAATAACGCGGAGTTTGAAGAAGGAGTACGCAATATTGTGTACGGCGACCGCCTGAAGAATGCCCCCTTCCTGATGTCCAACGCCGGCCTGAATGTCAAGTGGGACCACCTTATTCAGCAAAACTCCAGCAGCTTCCTGTATTGCCAGGCAGGCTACATCCACGAATACTTTTTGGCCTGGCCCAGCCTGGGAGACCCCGAAAGTAAAAGTACCATCCCCTCCCAGTTTAGTCTGGATGTAGGCTACAGCTACACCTTTCCCAAACGAACACTCTCTTTGGCGGTAGATGTATCCAATGTCTTGAATGCACAACTCTACGACAACTTCTTGTTGCAAAAGCCCGGAAGAGCCTTTGCCCTGAAAGTCAGCTATAGAATTACCAACAATAATTAGGCACACACATAATGATTAATACCATGACAAGTACTCTGTACTCACGCTTTTCGAAGGCTATACTCGCCACCCTATTCCTGGGCGGGGTTGCTGCATGTGATCCGGAACCGGTAGATCCTGAGCCGCCCATTGTAGAGGAGGAAGACACTACCTTTTCGATTCTCTCCTTCATCGGAGATTTCGCTTACCTCAACACTACCGAAGATGTAACCACCGGAACCGTATCGGTAGTGGGGCAGGGGCTGGAGCTCAACACCTTTGGGGTAAGCGCGCAGCACGAAGAATACTACTACATATGGGATAGCCAGGAGCTGCTGGTAGTGCAGTACAAAGCAGAAGGAGATACGTTTACCAAAGAAGACCAAATAGCGGTAGCCTCTCTATTGCCCGACGGCCGCCCGCGGGTGATGAAAATCACCGATGACGGCAACCTCCTGCTCAATAGCTGGGTAGACGGTGCCGGAGAAATCTCCTACATCCTAATCACCCTACCGGACTTCCAAATTGCTAAAAGTGGCAGCGTAGCCCCTGAGGCCGTGGGTGACTTCAACGTGGACGGCGCAGAATTTACCGTAGCAGGTGACAAGGCCTACTTAGGCACTGCCTATTGGAACACCGACTATTCCGCCTACCCGGATGACCTCATCACCTGGGTATACGACTACCCCTCGTTTGAGAATGGCACCATGATCACCCGCGAAGGCACTCCCGGCAACGGTGGTGGCTATGTAGCCCAATGCTCTTTCTCGGATGAAAACGGGGATGTGTACCAGGCGCCCGTAAACAGTGCACAGTGGGGCTATACCGATTCGGATGCCTACATCTACAAAATTTCGGGCGGGCAGTATGATGATAGCTACACCTTCAACGTATCCGAGGCACTGGGCAAAGACATTGGGCTGTGGAGCCTATGGTACGCAGAAGGCGGCATCGCTTTTGCCAAAGTAGTGGTAGAAGATACCCAGTACGCCTGGGGTGAATTACGGACCACAAATACCGTAACCTTGGTCAAAATAGATCTGGTCAATAAAACCGCCGAAGAAATGAACATCCCCAAATTCAACGGTTTCTTCTTGCAGAATACCACTACCATCGATGGGGAATTCTACATCCCCGTTAGCTATGCAGACGGTGCTACCAACGTGTACATCATTGATGTAGATGGTGGCGTGGATGACTTCACCGAAGGCACCCTACTAGACGGTAGCAACGTAGTTGCCGCCAGCGTATTCGCACATTGATTTAAACTCACATAGTAACACCGGGCCACATAAGAAGGCAACCTCTTTTGTGGCCCCATCCTCTACAGCAACTGCTTCCCCCTCCAAAGGGGAGGCAGTTTTTTAGCTTCCTTCTAACCGTATTCGCATCCTTTGACCCTCAAAAAAGCCATCGGAAAAGTGCACCTCTGGCTCGGCCTGACTACTGGGTTGGTGGTATTGGTGGTGGCCATTACCGGGTGCCTGTACGTGTTTTCGGAAGAGATCGCCCCCATCGTTTATAAAGACCGACTGACCATAGAGGTGCCCCATGGAGAACCCCGACTGCCGCTAAGCCAACTACGAGAGGTGGCCAAGGCTGCCGTACCCGATACCGTACCTCTGGTACGCACCTATATCCCTACCGCTGCGGACCAAACGGTCTCCTTTGCTTTTACCCAGTACCGAGAGCATGCCTGGTCCTACAGTGACTATGTAGCCTTCAACCAAACCGTATTCGTCAACCCCTATAGCGGGGCGGTGGTAGCCATCGAAAATACCAAGTGGGAATTCTTCAACGTCACCTATTGGATTCACATCAGCCTCTTGCTTCCTTATGACATCGGTGCCCCCTTGGTTACCTATTCGGTGTACCTCTTTATGGTCATGCTGCTCACCGGACTGGTCCTGTGGTGGCCTGGGCGGCGTAAAAAGGTGAAGAGAAAATCATTCTGGTTTGTGTGGAAGAAAACCACCTCTCGGAAACGCAAGAACTACGATCTCCATCAGATCTTGGGATTCTACGTACTGCCTCTGGGCTTACTCTTCGCCGTTACCGGCTTGTTCTACGCCTCGCCCCATATGAATGCCCTGGTGCTATGGATTGCCAATGGCGGTAGCACCGTGGCCGAGGGCGAACTACCGCCGCCAGATCCTGTTTTTCCCCTAACCCAAGATCCTTACGACCTGATCTACCACCAAGTAGATTCCATGGCGGTAGGTTCCAAATCCATTATGATTCGCCCACCGCGCAGACCCGGTTTCCCCTATGCTGCGCGCGCCTACATGGGAGGACAAAACTACAAGCGGCAGGAATTCTACTTTGATCCTAACTCCATCCGACTACAGGAGGCCATCACCTACGGTGACCGAAACTCTGGGGGTAAGTATGCAGTCATGAATTATGACCTGCACGTGGGTAGCATTGGCGGCCTCCCCACCAAAATCCTGGCTTTCATTGCCAGCCTTATCGTAGCCAGCCTGCCCATCACCGGATTCTACATATGGTGGAACCGCGGTCGAAAGAAAAAGAAGAAGAAAGGGAAACGTAGGCTCCATCAGCATAAGGCGGACGTAGTCCCAGCCTAATTTAGCCCCTACAAGCCGAGTCACTTGCTGTACAAGCGAGGCTTTATTGTGCAGTTGGTAGGAGTGCACGTCCTTAAAGTAATCTTGGTGAAATGAATGGCTGCGGGAAGAGCACCCAATAGCTAGATGATGAGCAGCGAATTCACATGGTTTCAATTTCATTGGCAACTCAGCCATCTAGGATGCTCCCCGCGGATACCCTTTTCTGGTTCGGAAGTTTCCCCATTCTGCTTCGGAAGTTTCTTCCGGGCCCACGGCAGTAAAAGGGAACTTTGTTCCCTTGCATCATGCAAAGCCCACGCGTTGGGGACAGACACGAGCCCCTATTTCAGGAACAATATCGCCCAAGTCACAGGCGGTCAACATTTAGAGTAGTATCAATAGGGCAGCCAATCTTCACGTAACCCTATCAGTCTTGCGGCTCCGGTGGATGGCTTTCATAAAAACCACAAGGCATCATTCAGCAAACTTGTTTTCCCTACCGAAAGACTAATCGTCAGTGAAATGATTTTTTGTAACAAGTAAGGCATAGCCCGCCTCAGAATAGCTGAGCCATGAAATTGCATCGGCATTTTAGTACTTTACCCATGCTATGATCAAGAACCTCATCGCTTGCTTACTACTCATAGGGCTAGTATTTCCCAGCCATAAAAGCCAAGCACAGTCCACCATTACCTTGACCGTCACGGAAGTCTCGACCACCATACCTGACTGTGATGGGATAATAAATGATAGTGACCCGGCATGGTACTATACTGGTGCGGATATCGATAACCAGTGTTACGAGACCGTTTGTAATGGCTGCACGGAAAGTGTGAGCCTCGAACTATTCAACCATACCTATTCTTGTCTTGCTGAAGTTCCGGCTTCCATCACGGTAACCTTGAGTGGCTGCGAATATGACGGAATCCAAGGGTGTATTGGGGGAGCATTTGGCGGGTCCTGTGATGGTGATCCTGGCCAGAGCACTCAGGTACTTACCGTACCTACTACCGCAGGCACTTCGGTTCTAAATTTTTCTGATAACAGCACTGGTTGTGTAGGTACCTGGACCCATACGTTAGAATGGAACGTGACTAGCACCCTAACGGATGTAAACATCACGGTGTCCACCGTAGGCGAAACCATTACTTCCAATCAAGCCACGGGCACGTATCGTTGGCTGGATTGCAACGACAGCTATAGCATTATTTCGGGAGAAACCGCACAATCCTACACGCCTACCACGAATGGAGCCTATGCCGTTGAGGTGACCAATACCGGATGTGTAGATACCTCTAGCTGTGTGGTAATCAGTTCACTTCCTGTAGAGCTTGTGAGTTTTGAGGCAAGGCGGAATAAGCATCGAGTAGACTTAAAATGGCTGACCGCTACCGAGCTCAACAACGACTACTTCACCATCGAGAGGAGCCAGGATTTGATCACCTGGCAGGAGGTATTGCGGCAGAATGGAGCCGGCAATAGCCATGCAATGCGCGAGTATACCGCGGTGGACAATCAACCTTGGATGGGCACTTCCTATTATCGGCTCAAGCAGACCGACTTCGATGGCCAATTTGCTTTCTCCGAAGTGGAAGTAGTGGATGGTGCTATCAGCCAGCCAGCTATAAGCATAAATCCAAGCTTCGTTAGGAATGAGCTAACCCTGGAAGGGCAGGATATAGAGGCCAACCGGATAAACCTTTTGGACCCACAAGGAAAGGACTTAACCTGCCATGTAAAGGTTATTCAGGCTAGCAGCACACGTATGGTATTGGGCCTGGCCGATCTACCCGCAGGCATATATTTCATCGCCTTAGGGACGAGCGTACATAAGCTTTACAAGCAGTAGTGTTTGGTAAGGGAAGGAGGGATGCTACGCTACAGCACTACCCGTGTTGGTTGCCGTAACAGGAAGCATACTCGGTTAGGGTTCCGTTGGCGCTTGCTGGTGATGAGTCTAAATCTATGATGCTGCCTAGTATCCGTGCCCGGTTTGAGGGGACTGAGGTTTTCAAAGGATCCCAAAAACCGCTTACTGTTTCCGGGCGTATCACATACCCCCTTCCTTCACGGCCTCTTCAATCTCCGAGGGGTCATCAAAGAACTTCTTGTCCCGGATCAGTACCTGAGTATGCTGCTTGCGACGTCCGTCCCAAAGGGATTTCTCACGAGCGAAAAACCAGGTGGCTAGTGAAACCACCGAGGAAATCACAATATGCGCGGGTTCCACTTTGAGACTAGGCAGAAAAACACCCATTAGGGCCAGAATACTGGTAATGATTACCAGGGCCTGGGTCGCCCATTCTGACCATCGGTCGAACCGTTGGTACCGAGTGCTAGCCTCCACACACTCCCTTAACACCCGGTCCCGTTCCACCTTATTTTCCACCTTCTCCTTTTTGTACCGCAGCAAGTCCAGGTTCAAAAAGTCCAAGGCTTCCTCCTGTTCAGCCGCCCGCTGCATATCCACCTCCGAAACCACGATGTGATCAGGATCTGCCGCCAACAGTTGCCGGGCAATGTCTGCCTTATTATGCAGAATAGCCCAAGAGAGCGCCGTGAGGCCCCCTTCCAACTGCGTGGATTGATGGTTCAACTCGTTGACAAATGCCTTGCGGTTGCCTTTGAATTCTACATGCCGAAGATGATTCAGCAACCGACCCACTACGGCCGACTTGCCATGGTAGACAGCCGCGGCCAGGCAATTAAATTTATCCTCTACCCGATGAGCGCTGGCTTTTATGCCTGGAAACGTCAGGAGTAAGTTGATAACACCTAGATTATGCTCACGCTCTTCGGCCGTGGTACAAGCTTGATCTACCGCCAAAAACAAAGGAGTCACCGTCCATGCATACGTACCGCCTTCCGGGTCATCATGGTGGTCCTGCAGATATAGGTTAGGGTCTTGCAAGAGCAGGGCGGCTCCTTTTGCTACCGCCTGTACCCGGTTGCTTTTGATGGCCTGCTCCAATTCGTCTCGTTTCATCTGGACAAGATAATTAGATCGGTAGAAACGAAAATCGACAACCAAACAAGCACCCAGGGGTAGTCACTGGCCGGAATATGCGCTGCCATTAACGCCCTACCACATGTAACGTTTTAGGCGGTAGATACCCCAACAGTAGCCCCCTACCATCGGCCCAATCACAGAGAAGACCAGTTCATAAGGATCCTAGACGTTGTTTCCGCCCAGGTTGTGGATTTTCCATACCTGCGTGACCACCTACACTTTGCTTAGCAACGTAGAGTATCTAGCGTTTAGCCTCTAACCGCGCAGCGATCTAGAAATTGATCCGCCAGCTGAGCAGAGGAAAGAATCCGGTACCAAAGATGGGATCAGCCTCACCATTTACCTGATCGAATAGCTCTCCCACTACCGGCTGGGCATTGAGCATGTTGTTGATTTGCAAGGTCCATTCAGAATTATACTTTTCTTTATTCACCCGGTAAACTACCGACGCATCCAGAAACAGAAGCGGGTCTTGCCGACGGGAATTAGGATTGGCATAGTCAAAAACGAACTGGCCCTCGGCCACTGAAGTAGGCACGTCCAGCGGCGTAAAGTACTGGGGACCACCGTAAGTTCCCGCCAGGTTAGCACTTAGCAAGTTATTACGGCCCTTGCGTTGGCCTACCACCCATTCCTTCCCAACTACCACATTGGCCACATACTGTGCATTGAACTGAGAATTACGACGAACTCCATCGGCCGCTACGTAGGTAGCATCAAACACCGAGGCATTGGCCAGGAAGTAATAGCCCTGACTGAAGCTGCGCTCCAGGGATGCCTCGATCCCAAAATTGCGCCCGGTACCCTCATTGTTGAGGTCAAAGGACTCGAATAGAAAATCGATACCGGCTACGCGGGCTATGGGCAAGTCTTCCCCTACTACCAGGTCGAACTGGTGCTGGTAATAAGCCTCTATCCCCATCCGGAGTTTGTCCGTCCAGTTATAGTACCAGGCCACATTGATATGGTGCGCCTTATTGAAGCGCAAGTCATCATTTTGTCTCACCAGCACACCATTCACGGGCCGCTCGCTGATGTAAGCAAAGAAAGGTTCCACCTGGCTATGCAGTCCGTAGCCAAAGGTGAGGGTTTGCGCTGGGTTGATTTGCCAGCGAGCCCCCAAGCGGGGTTCTACCACCGCCTCCCCGGTAAAGGGGAAATACATGAAGTGTACGCCAGCGTTGAGCTGCCACTTGGGGTTGACATAAAATTGCGAACGGGTATAGGCCTGTACCAATGCCGAAGTGCCCGACCCAACCCGCACGGTGTCAAAGGGCGATTGGCTACCCATACCGGCGTCTGCATCGTTGGCCTGCAAAAAGGACACCCTACTGCCCAGGCCATGAAGCATGACCCCGCTGCGGTGCGTATGCCGATCACTAAACTTGTGATTGATGAATCCCGAAAGTGAAATTCGGGCATCATAATCACTCATCTTTTGTGTGGTGTCTGCGGTCAGCAAATCCTGGTTCTGAAACCAGCGTTTCTGCTGAATATTGATCCCCGTCCCGATGACCATAAATTTGGCATAGGTTCGATCACTCATCGGATGAAAATAGGAGGTACCTACCGTACCCGATACGTTGCTGTTTCTCGAACCCGAGTTGGCACCGGGTGTGTCATTCCAGGCGGCGGTATCCAGCACGGCATCGAAGGAGATATTGCTGATGCCTCCAAAACCAAACAGATCCCACTGGCCACCCCTATCGGTGATGTGGTGTACTTTAAAGGAAAGGTCCTGGAAAACCGGAATAGCACCTAGTTGGAAGAAAGCGTCCAGAATACCGGTGGTAGAATAGCGGTAATTCAGTAGATAGGAGGTATTGCCTTTTTTGCCGATGGGGCCCTCCGTTGCAAAGTCTATACCCAGAAAGCTAAGCTGCGCCGAATGGGACCTTTTCTCCATATTACCGTTGCGGAAGCGCACATCAAAGATGGCCCCAATAGAGTTACCGTAATCTGCTGGGAAAGCCCCGGTGTAGAAATCGGTATTAGATAACAACCGCTGGCTCAGAATGCTAATGGTACCGCTGTTGCCTCCCAGCACGCCAAAGTGATTGGGATTGTACACATCTACATCCTCCAGACGCCAAAGTACCGCCCGGGAGCTATTGCCTCTAATGTTGATATTGTTGCTCAGCACGGAAGAATTGGGAGAAACCCCGGCAAACTTGCGGGCCATCCGAGCCGGATCGTCAATCCCTCCCGGAATCCGCCCCAGCTCCTCTACCCGGAACGTGCGCGCGCTAAGTAAGGCGGCCTCGTTGAGTACTGCCCGTTGGTTGGAGCTAACCACCACCTCTTCCAGCTCAAACCGATTCTCCTTAAGGGTAACCGAAAGCTGAGTTTCCCGCCCGGTGGATATGACCACTCCGTTTTCAATGCGGGTAGAATAGCCCACATAGCTAAACTCCACATCGTACCGGCCTGCGGGTATGTCTGTGATCACATACCGACCGTTTTCATCCGTAGTTCCACCTTTTAGCGGGTTAGTGTCTAGCAGTTTTACCGTGGCACCTATCAAGGGTTGTTGGTTGGACCCATCTATCACCCTGCCCCGTAGCGTTTGAGTTTGTCCCAAAGCCGAACAACTGAAAAACAGGAACAATATACCCGTAAGCCAATGACCAATCTTTGCCTCAAACTTGAATTTGGAAGCTCTCTTCATGTTATGCATGGAATATGAGTCCAAATCTATTATTTTTAATTAATCTAAATAAGGATGTAGCTAACAACCATAAGATATTCAGGATGTGAATAGGAAAACGGCTGCTAACAGCCTTTAGAAAACTGCCACATAAACCCACTATTGACTGCCTTCATTGGCTGAAACAGAACAATTATGAATAGAAAGAACCTCCTGTTGGGCCTTGCCCTATGCTCTACCATAGGCTTTATTCAATGCCAGCCAGCCCCGGTAGATCCTGCCATCACCAACCCAGATCCGGACAATTGGGAGGCAACGGCAGAAGCCCTTATGGAATACCACAAAGTGCCCGGGGTGAGCGTATTGCTGCTAGGTGAGGATGGGGCAGTAGTGCCCCATACCTTTGGTGTACAGCAGGTAGGGAGCTCTACCGGAATCAATGAGGAAACCATATTCTCGGTAGGTTCAGTAAGCAAGGTGGTATCGGCCGTGCTTGCTTTGCGGCTGGTAAATGACGGCCTGCTAGATCTGGATACAGACATCAATACCTACCTAGATGACTGGAAGGTGAAAGAGAACCGGTTTACGCGAGATCAACCTGTGACCATCCGGCACATCTTATCCCATACCGCAGGGTTCTCTGTGCACGGATTCCTTGATTTCAACCCTGGCGAGAGGCTGCCCACCACCCTTCAAATCTTAAACGGCCAGTTTCCTGCCAAAAACCAACGGGTGCGGGTGACCAGCACCGTGGGGGAGAAATTCAACTACTCTGGTGGGGGCATTACGGTACTGCAAAAGATCATCGAAGATGTAACCGGGCAGCCTTTTCATGAGGTGGCTACCCAACTCCTCTTTGACCCACTGGGCTTAGTGCGCACCACTTTTGAGAACCCCTTACCGGCTAGCTATGGCAACATTGCCAAGGCCCACAACCGTCTAGGCAAGCCCACTGCATTGCCACGGGGGTACCAGTCTATGCCAGAGGCCGCGGCTTCCGGACTATGGACCACTCCCAGTGAGTTGATGATCATTTTGGATCATGTAATGGAGGCGCACGCCACAGAAAATAGTGATTTTCTCAGTGCTGAACTGGTAGAGGATATGATAACCCCGGAGCAAAACAGCAGATTTGGCCTGGGGCCTATTATACGATACCAAGATGGGCGCCATGAGGTTTGGCATGGCGGATCCAATAATTCATACAAGTCCATCTTTAAGCTGTTTTGGAATGAAAGCAGTGGGTACATTATCTTCACCAATGGCGCTCGGGGTACCGATTTCATCAAGGATCTGTCTCCTGTATTAGAGGATCACATGCTGGGCGCAAATTGAAGGAAGATAGGAGGTTTTTTCGGCCATTCAGATCTGCCAATTCTCCTCTAATTCTTTTTGACCAGAATTTATTCTAAAAAAAATCAAGTCAAGAGTATCCTTTTCAGCATTTACTGGTCTCCCTTGTAGAAACTAAAATGTTAAGAAAATGGATAACTATAATAAAAGAAATTGTGAGTGTACACAGTGTGATTGTACTAAGGATAAGTGTACCTGTGCTGGCTGTGACTGTTGTTAAAGAATACAGGGCTGGTGGACTCACTAGCCCTCTTTTAATGCAATGCTGATGAAGACACAAGATGTGTGGCGAACCTACGGGCAGGAATTGTATTTCTTCATCTTGAAAAGGGTGAAAGATCAGCACGTTGCCGAGGACGTTTTACAGAATTGTTTCTTGAAAATCCACAAAAACCTTCAGCAACTGGCTGATGAAAGGAAAACCAGAGCCTGGATATTCCAAATCAGCCGGAATGAGATTGTCAATTATTATAACAAGAAAGAGGGGCTGACTCGGCTCGAGAATGAGCCTGCTGAGGAGATTCCTAGCACCATTCACGAGATATGCTGCTTTGACCAGTTTATTACCGAATTGCCTGATGCTTATCGGCATGTGATAGAACTTACCTATCTACAGGGTAAGACGCAAAAAGAGGTCGCAGGACAATTGGGCCTAAGCTTAGCGAATGTGAAGGCCCGTACGCGGCGAGCCAAGGCTATCCTGAAAGAGCGTTTTCAAACCTGCTGTCAATATGAATTGGACCCACAAGGAAATCTACGTGGGAGTTCGAACTGTGCCCAATGCTCCGGCTAGTGGAGAGGACTACCCCGAGTGGGGAATTTGGTAATCCTCTCGTTGCGTGAAGCCTTTACCACACCCTCTTATTTTCTCCGTGAAGACCAGCCAACTTAGGCCCAAGGGTACTCACACCTAGTTCTTGAAAGCGCCTTGCGCGGTGTCAGTTTGCCCATGGATAGGGAGCTTGATAGGCCCCTGTTGCCCAAAAATCCCAAAGAATCCCCTTATCATTACTTAGATTAAATCCAAATAATGTATTTTGCATACGTTGGGTGCTACTCTATCCTCTGGATGCAAACTGATAAGGAGCAAATAAGATGCTGAAGTATCGCCCAAACTGGTAATCACAGAATGATAGATGCAAAGGCATCTGATAGGTTGGCGTATGTATATTACCCTGATTGTACTTGCCTCTTTGGCATTTTACCTTCCCTCAAAGTATTTCCCCAGAATCCCTTTGGCAAATTGGGAACCCCACCAGAATCCAAGACTCTATCGTTTTGCGGGGTTGGTATTGCTAGTTGCGGCTTTGTGGTCGCTTTCCCTTCGGTATGATGGCCCTACGGGGCTGGTTGTTTGGCTCTGTCTCATCATGTTGATTCTACCTGCCTTGGTAATGACCCTTACCCTGGGTTGGAAATGGCTATATGGTTGGGGCACTTTGGTACTATTATCACTCCTAATTGATTTCGTCTGATGCCCGCCAAAACGAAATATCTTTCTAGTGGCTGGACCCGGTTCTCTAAGGTAATGGCTGCCATTTTGGGTAGTTATATCGTGACCATGCTTATCCATATGGCCGTGGCCAAAATGCCAGCGGATGATACACCCGTGGTACTTACTACTGCCTATTCCTCTTTTCTCATGTGGATTGGCTTTATGGTGTTAGCCTTCTTTATTCGAAAAGCATGGCATGTTTGGGGGCTGTTTGCGCTACTGAGTGGGCTTTGTACCTGCCTTATTGTTTTACTATAAGTGAGATAGTTCATGAAACTGAAAGGACTCGGCAATCGCGCGTACAACGTACTCTTCCATACCCATACGGTCTCAGGAATCGTCATTAGCTTTGCTCTTTTTGTTATCTTTTATGCAGGAGCTTATGCATTGTTTCGTCACGAAATTACCCAATGGGAAAACCCCACCGCGAGGGTAGAGCAAAACCCTGACTTTGACTACGATCTTGCGATCCATACCGTGGATAGCGTATATGGTGGGTTAGCTTGGGGGGAGATTACCAATATTGTATTTCCCGAAGGATCGGACCCCTTCTTTAAGGTATTTGGGGCGGTAGCTACTAGCGACTCTACTACCGAACGGATGGC
>JBCBHI010000055.1:0-12792 GCA_038525885.1 Bacteroidota bacterium | reverse complement strand
CGGTACACTTTGGGGCCCGGAAGTGGGGCTTTCCTTGGGGGCTTGCTGAGATGGAAGGGATCCGCCAGGGCTAGCCTCTGTCTGTTGGTTGGGAGGAGAGAGGGGTCCGACCGGTCTTTCATATAGCAGATACCGGTCGGACCCCTGGGTTTCCTGAGTGGGTAATGGGTTTTCGTGTGGCTCTTTAGGCATAGTGCTGCAAAGTAAGATGCGCATCTACCTACGCCAAGCTTTTGCTAACAAATCGGACCGTGTGGGTTGCCAGAGCCCGGATGATCCTCACACTCCAAAAGGTCATGCTGAGCAACCGCGATGAACCTTGGTGGATAGTGACCGCGCACTGATACACCTACTTTTTACTTCTGCTAGCAACCAGGGTAATCAAGGCATGGAGGAAAGGTAACCCTACTATATACGGTTTACCTTTTCAAAAAAGTGCTAGGTAGCCCCAAAGGCCAGTGTATAAGCAGGCACTACCGAGGTCCTTCGGCAAGCCTTCAGGATGACTGGGAGGAGAAAAGGCAAGTGGGTAAGAGGCTATAGCCATAGAACCAGCCATTTCAATGGATTTAGGGTGAAATGATCGGCTTGGTGCAGAGCCTCAGTACCTGAAGGTTTTTAGCTGTGTGTCTAGCTTGGCTTAAGTTTCTTATAAAGCGCTGCGCGCTCATATAACATGACGGGTATTTTCTGTATTACAAATTGATACTATATTTCCACAGAACCGAAAATTTAGCTACATGTCTTTGGAGATTGCTCTAGATGATATTGAAAAGGAGAAGAAGACCCAAACCGGAATTCTTAATTTAAGTGGATTAGATTTAAATGAAATACCACAAGAAATTAGAGAGCTACACCATCTCTCCAAGCTTTTCCTTAATAATAATCAAATTTCCGAAATAAATGTAATAGATAACCTAAGCCAGATTACTGAGCTTAATCTGGAAGGAAATCAAATAACAGAAATCAAAGGACTGGATAACCTTAGTCGGCTTACCGGACTTTACCTTAGCGATAATAAAATCTCTGAAATCAAAGGACTGGATAACCTAAGAAAGCTTGCCAAGCTTAATCTTAACGAGAACAAGATCATCGAAATCAAAGGATTAGATAACTTAATTTGGCTATGTGAGCTTAACCTTAACGGTAATAAAATCTCTGAAATAAAAGGGATGGATAACCTAATACGGTTAGACAAGCTTGACTTAAGCAGTAATCAAATCTCTCAAATCAATGGATTGGATAACCTAAGCCAGCTCACTGAGCTTGACCTTAACGATAATCAAATATCCAAAATCAAGGGGCTTGAAAGGTTAAGACAGTTAAGCATAATTAATTTAATTAGAAATAAAATCGATGACCTAAGCCCCTTACAATTCCTCAAATCAGTCAAAGCATATTATGTAGTTGAAAACCCAATCACTTCTCCTCCACAACACATCTGGTCACAAGGCTCAGAAGCCTTACGCAACTATTACCAACAACTCGAAGATCAAGGCACTGTAAAACTTCAGGAAGCCAAACTGATCTTAGTCGGGGAGCCCGGTGCTGGGAAAACCTCGCTGATGCGTAAACTAATTGACCCCGAACACGAAGTCAGGGAGCACCAAGGCGGAGAGAGTACCTTAGGGGTCAATATCGAAGAGGGCTGGGAATTCCCTATTTCAAACGACCCAAACCGTAGCTTTGCGGCCAACCTCTGGGACTTTGGTGGGCAGGTGATCCAGTACATGACCCACCAGTTCTTTCTTACTCCCGATGCACTCTACGTGCTAGTGGCCGATGACCGGAAACAGCATACCAACTTCCCGTATTGGTTTGAAATCATCCATCTGCTGGGCCAGGAAGAAGGCCGCCCCTCTCCTATCCTGGTGGTGCTCAACGAAAACCAACACCGCAGCATCACTAACTACGATCATGCTCGATGGCAGGAGCGCTATCCAGAATCGGAAATTCAAAAATATGAGGTAGACCTTTCCCAGACGGACGTCCGGTTCGAACGCCTCCGTAAAGGCATTCAGGAACAGCTTCAGCAACTCCATATTGTGGGGGATGAACTCCCTGCGAAATGGAAAGTCATCCGGGAGGAATTGAGAGCCTTAGCCAAAACTAAGGACCACCTTACCAATGCGGAGTTCCGCAACGTGTGTGGGCGGCTAGGGCTAAAGGAAGAAGAGGACCAAAACGTACTGAGTGGCTACCTGCACAAGCTGGGCAGTGTATTACATTATACCCAAGACCCCAGTTTGGAAGATTTGGTCATCCTCAACCCCCAGTGGGCAGTTGATGCGGTGTATACGGTGCTATCCAATAAGGAGGTGGAAAAACGGCAGGGCCGCTTCACCAAGCAGCAGGTCTATAAGATCTGGGAGGAGTACAAACCCTCCGAAAAGCCTAAGCTGCTCAACCTGATGCGGCAAGCGGTTTTCGAAATCTGCTATGAGGTAAAAAAGGACCACTACATCGCGCCGCAACTGCTGCCGACCATCAAGCCTACCTTTGCGTTTGACGAAACCGAGGCCTTACGATTCCGCTTTCAGTATGCCTTTATGCCCAAGGGCATCATCACGCGCCTGATTGTGCGGCTGCACGACTGGATTGTGGAAGAAACGGAAGGCCAGCCCTGGATTTGGCGTTCTGGGGCGGTGTTTGAGGATAAGGGCGCACACGCCCTGATTGAGGAGGAGGAACGTAACGAAGAAGGGCAATCGGTGATTGACCTCACCGTGAGCGGTGACCTACACGAACGCAAGTACTTGCTTAACAAGATCATTGGGGAGGTGCACCGGATTCACAAGAAGTGGTTTGCTCGCATCAAGATCAAGGAGATGATTCCTTGCCATTGTGGGGAATGCCAAGAGGCAACTACGCCGCATTTTTTCGATTTCCGGGTGATGCGTGCCTACCGGGAAAAGGGCCATGAGGTCATTATGTGCGATAAGAGTATTGAGCCTCAAAGCATTTCGGAGCTGCTGGAAGGGGTGGCTATCCCCAGACAAAAGGATATTCGAGTGCTTCACAGTTCACACAAATGGAAAGGCCCCGGGTATCCTCGCGCAGATACCTACACGCTGGGCAGCCGCGAACGCGCCTTGTTCAATCCCGGCGAGGCCCGGGCTTCGCTCTTTATTTCCTACTCCAAAACGGACCAAACCTTTGCAGATACCCTGAAGCTAAGGCTAAAACCCCTGGCCCGCAGGAAATCCCTGGACATCTTCTATGACCAAGACCTGATGGCGGGCGAGAACTTTGATGCGGCCTTGCAAGGAAAACTCCTCTCTGCTGACGTGATCCTCCTGCTCATTAGCCCGGACTCCCTAGGCACGGACTACATCATGGAGGTGGAAGTGCCCCTGGCCCAGCAGCAAAATGAGGCCGATAAGGCGAAGGTAATCCCCATCATTCTGCGCGACGGCGATGACTGGAAGGACGAACCCTTTCTGCAAGATCTAAACGCCATCCCCAACAAGGGCACGCCCATCAGTAGCTACCCCGACCCCGACGTCGCCTGGAAGGAGGTGGTCAATGCCATCAAGGAGGTGGTAGGTGGGTAGGAAAAGGCGTTCTATTCACCACACCACTGGCAGTGGTAAGACGAATCTAAGCGATGGGTTAGAGGGTAGGCCAGCGATTTCTGTTGGGGGTTGTTACCCTAAGTAGTTTAAAACTGCAGGAGAAAAATGCGACCACAAAGAACACGGAGTAGGCGCAGAGAAATCAGAGGTTTTTATGGAAAGGATGGAGCGGTTAGGTCCACGATTCCTGTAGGGGGTCGTTTCATGAAACGACCCCCTACAGATATTCGTCCCCCCTCGCCCCTCACAAGGTAGGGTGATCTATTGTATCCGAATTCCATTCGCCAATCGGAAGCGAGGTTAGCTATTTCTGGGGGTCGTAACAAAAATGGGCGTCTCAATTTTACGCTTGATTTTTGATACGACCATTTTTGTTTGGCGACAATAAATCCTTGTCGAGCGCGACCCCGGCCCTCATCAGGGAAAGCCGGGCTGGCGCACCAGTGGCCGTCCGCGTGCCGCCGAAGCTTTAGCGGAAGGGCAAGGCCGGAAAGGGTTTTACCTCATCGGAAGCCACAAATTAGCGCACTAGAGACGTTTTTCTTAACGATGAGGTTTAACCCCTTCACCCTTCGGGAGCTTCCCCTGAGTAGGGAAAGCAGTATCCAAAGATTCTTCGGCTGCAAAATCGCAATTATACCTTTTGTTACGCCCCCATATTCGTCCCCCATCGCACCCCATAGGTAGGGTGACCTATTGAATCGGAATTCCATTTGCCAACCAGAGACTAGACTGGCTATTTCTGTAGGCGGAGAAGCATGCTTCCCCGCCTACAGAAATAGGGCGATGGTAAAACCTTCCCCTATGAGCGCAGCGCGCTTCTAATGAAATTATACCAAGCCTACGTACCGCGAAACCCTCGCCTGGGCAGCGGCTCTGCGGCATGAAAGTCATTTCACCCAAATCATGACCTCTGCTTCATGTAGTCGTGCATAGGCTATCTGAACGGCTCCCATCTGGCGACTAATGTCTGGCACCCTTCCAGGTACCGCCATACCGATAGAAAGCGCCTGCCTGATGCCCCGGTAGGCAGGTGGGGCAGACGAAAATCCAGGTTTTCCCTTTCTGGATCTGAATACGGTACATCACGGTATGCTCCTGCTGGCAGGTGGGACAGGTTTTGGTTTTCATGCCCGGTAGACGGGGTGTGTAAAGAGAAGGTTTTGGCCAACACCAGATGGCTTTCCCAATCCCAACAAAAAACCCGACCACCAAAGGCAGCCGGGTAAAAACACACTACGAAAAAGGAATACTATTCTTTGATGACCCGGTGAGTCTCCAAGGTCTGCCCTACCTCATCCGAAAGCCGAATCATGTAAACTCCTTCGGGTAGTTCGGCTAGGTTGACACCCCGCTGCTGAGCGTTCCAGGGTAGGCTGCGTACGCGGCCTTGCAGGTCCACTACGGTAACCGTATGCACCTCACATGCCGGGTGGAAATGCACCCAGTCGCGGGCAGGATTGGGATAAGCCAGCTGCAAAGCGTTCTCATAGGTAAGCTCCTCGGTAAGGGTACGCTGCATGCCCCCGCCAGGTCCGCAGTCGGTAGTACCGCCGCCGCACGTCTTCAGGGCCAGGGCCAGGTATACCCGGTGCCAGCAACCGGACTGGTCGTAGATGTCCACGTAGATCTGCACCCCCTTGCCAGAAGCCGGGGTGGTATAGTCAAACTGGTTGGTGGTGTACACCTGATAAGATCCGTCAGGGGCTACGAAGGTCCAGCGGTAGGTATAGCCGGGTATGCCTTCCCATTCCACATTCAGGCAGGTGTTGTAGCACACCCGGGTGCGCGAATCGGGCAGGTTGTGCACCAGCGTGGTATCTAGCGGTACGGTCTGGTAGGCACCCGCATCGGGGTTTACGGTCGTGGGCCGGGCCACCCCTCGCTGGTCCACCGCGGTGGGTGAAGAAAGGCCGAATAGCTCCTTGGCCGAGCTATTGCAGCCCAAGGCATGGGTACGGGTAGGGCCGCCATTGTTGGCCAAGGGGCGCAGGCTCACCGCAGCCGTAATATCCCCGGAGCCCCCATTCCAGTAAGACCAAAAGATACCGTTGAGGCTAGTGTAGGTTTTAGCCTGCTGAAACACATTGAAGCCCAAGGAATGCAGGGGGTTATCATAAACGCTGGGCCAGGGGCTGTTGGCAAAAAACTGCTCGCCTACGGAAGCGTAGTTACTTTCAAACACAGAAGCGGTCAGGTAGATATTGTTGTCCCGGTTTCTGGCATTGAAGTAGAAGGCTCCACCCTGGCCATTGTCCATCCCTTGCTTGGGCTTGGCCTTGTTTCCGTAGAAGGTGCTATAGGTAATAAACGAAGTTGGCGGCGAGGACGTAAAGTAAATTCCGCCTCCTTGAGACTCATAGCTATCCGTGGAAGATTCTGCCCGGTTGGCAGAAAAAGTGGTGTTCTCCATGATGAACCTGCCGTCAGGCTTGCTATTGTCAATGTCTTGGGCACGCATCACGAAAATGCCCCCACCATAGCCGTGGCCAATGAAACTGTTAGCATAGTTATTGTAAAACAAGGACTGCTCTACGGTGACGTATGCGGGGCCATCCACGCGGCTCCACCAGCCGGTAGCCATGGCACCGCCATATCCGCTACTGGTACCGAAGCCAGATAGGTTCCCCCGGGCAGAGTTGTTCTCAAACTCCGTTTTACGGACCCTCAAATTGCCCGTGCGTACATATGCTGCCCCACCGTAGGCCTTGTTGGCCGCTACATAGTTATCCCGAAATCGGCAGGAAGTGAGGTCCAGCCACTGGTTGGAGCCATGGGTATACACCGCACCGCCGAAACCCTCTGGGGTAGCCGTAGCTACCACCCGGTTGGCCACAAAGTCACAGAACTCTACGTGCATGATGCCCTCGTTGAACAGAGCACCCCCGCTCTCCTCATGGAAGCCTTGGGTAAAGTTGAGGTGGCGCAGATTCATGACGCCGGAGGTCTTCATGAGTCGGTGAGTTCCCGAACCCTGAAGGGTAATCCGCTGGGAGGCATCCATAGGATCGGCGGCATTGTGCGGCCCCTCAATGGTGAGGTTCTTTGCCGTCTGAATAGGCGCCTGTAGCACAATGGTCTGCCCCGCCAGTGCAGGTGCAAACGTAATCACATCCCCATTGGAGGCCTGACCGATTTCGCCCCGAAGTGACCCGGGGCCACTGTCGTTGGTATTGGTGACCTGAAAGGCCCATATGGGGCTAATACAGCAAAAAAACAGAAAGGTAAGTAGGCTTGATTTTGTAAAGTTTTGCATGAAATGTTTGTTGTTTATGGCCGGAAGGTGGGTAGAAAAAAGAGCTAAAAAACTTTGAACTGGCGAGTGCAGCATCTGGATGGATGAGCGTAGTGGCTAGCTAAATAAGCGTAGGGGCCGAGTGCACAACTCATCCCTGACAGATAAGGACCGGGTTTCTATTCCCCACATCCTTACCTATCTTCCTCCATGCGCAACTGGCAATTTGTACTATTCTGCTGGGCCCTAGGCCTGGTGGCGGTTACCCAAACAGCAGCTCAAGCACCCATCTCCACGGGGCACCCTCGGTTCGACTCCCTGGTAAATGCAGCGGTCTGTTTGCAATTTCCTCAGGATGTATTGGAGATGAGAGTCCATTCTGAAATCACCATCCGGGAGGCTCATAAGCTGAACCTGACTAATGAACTCATACGGCTGTACGCAGAACGGGGAAAGATGTACCTGGACGACGCCCCCTTGCTAGACTCCTGCCTATGGTTTCTGAAAAAAGCAGAGTCCTTACTTCCTCGTACGGATTTCCCAGAGGGGGAACTCCTCACCTACCTGTACCAGGGCTGGTACTACAGTGTGGTAAGCGATAGCCTGCAAGCCATGCATTACCTGGACCGCGCTACAGTAGCCATGGGACTTATGGACGCCCACAAAACCGACTCTTCCGTCGCTAGGGTATTGAGTAGGGCCTATCTTAGCATGGGTAGTATCTACCAGGCCATGAACCACTACGAAAGGGCCATGCACTGCTACCTGTATGGCTTGCCTTTGGCCCAGATATGCTCAAGTACTATCGTGACTGCTCACTACCACGTACAGATAGGCGAACTGTACCGGCTGCTGTACCAACCCGATCAGGCCAAACAAGAGTTCGAAAAAGTAATTCTGCTGACTGAAGATGGAACCCTACCTAAACACCGAGCCTGGGCCCACGAGCAACTTGGTGAACTGGAGCTAGTAGAGGGCCGGATACTCTCTGCCAAGGTCCATTTTCAAGAAGCCCTGCGCTGCCGCAAGTCCATTGGGCTGGTACCTGACCCGGCCTATTTGCAGCTGGGCAGGTGGTATGCCCAAAAGGGCTGGGCCGACAGTGCGGAAGCATATTTACAACAGGTGGATACCTCCCAACTCCACTACCGGTTCAAAACCCAGTACTACATTGCCTGGGCCCAAACCCACCTGGCCTATGGCAACCTGCCCCAAGCCAAGGCCTACGCCCAGCAAGGAGAAGCCTACGCCTGCCAGCAGCTGAACAAGTCGCTACTACAGCAGGCCCTGGCGGTGCTGGTAGAGGTAATGGACGCCCAGCGGGACTGGCAAGCCGCCTACGAGTACCGGACCGAATTGAGCAAGTGGGAGATCCGCTTGCGAGACGAAACCCAGCAGCGCACCATTGCCGAAATGGAGGGTAAGTTTGATGCCGAACGTCGGGAACAGCAGATAGCCGCCCTGGGGCAGGAAAACGCCATCAAGGACCTCACCTTACAGCAACAGCGCTACCAGCTATGGGGGCTCGTAGTCGCTATCCCCCTGCTAGTAGGGTCGGGCTTGCTGGTAAATCAGCGTAGGCAATACAGAGCCAAACGGAGGGAGCTGGATTTGGAACAAACCCTGCTGCGTACCCAAATGAACCCCCATTTCATCTTCAACGCGCTGGCCTCTATACAACATGCCGTGCTCAACCAAGAAACCCAAAAAGCCACCCTGTACCTGGCCCAGTTTGGCGAGCTTACCCGGAGTATTCTAGAAAGTAGCAGAAAGCCGACCATCTCCCTGTCCGAAGAGCTGGAAATGGCCCAAAACTACTTTGCCTTGGAGCAAATCCGCTTCAACAAGGCCCTTACCCTTACCTTGCATACTAGCGGGGTAACGACCAAAGGCATTCAGGTGCCAGCAATGATTCTCCAGCCCCTGCTGGAAAATGCCGTAAAGCACGCCTTTGCGGGCCGCGAAGCCGGAGAAATATCCATCACGCTTTCGGTGGACCAGCAAACGCTCCTGCTTACCATCACGGACGATGGAGTAGGTCTGTCCTCTGCTCCTACTCAAGCACACAAATCCACCTCCCTAGGGCTCAAGATCCTGGAGGAAAGGCTACGCCAGCACTGGCCTAAGCCCCCCGCCCAACCACTACGTATCCAAAACCGGGAACCCTCCGGTGTATCTGTCACCCTATTACTCCCCCTACACTCCCATGCATGATCCTAAAGCCACCCGCACTGCCGTCATAGTAGAAGATGAACCCAAGGCCCGCGAAGTACTGCGCCAACTGCTGGAAACCTGGTGCCCGGAAATACAGGTGGTGGGCACCGCCGAATCCGTAGCTACCGCCCTGCCACTCATTGAGAGCCAAGAGCCCGAAGTGCTCTTCCTGGATATTCAGCTGGAGCAAGAGCAGTCCTTTGCGCTGCTAGAGAAGATCGACCCCACGCAGTTCCACATCATCTTTGTAACGGCCTATACCGAATACGCCCTGGAGGCATTCGATTCCGCCGCAATCGATTATCTACTGAAACCCATCAACCCCCTGCGGCTGCAAAAGGCCGTACAGAAGGTAATCAATCAACCCCGCCCCCAGGCTGTTAACGAGGAGTGGATTCAGCAGCTAGCCGAACGAATGGCCCAGCAAGCCCCGGCCCGGAAAAAGATCCTCCTCAAGGAGCGGGACATGGTACATCTGGTACCCACCGAAGACATCCTTTGGGTGGAGGCCCAAGGCAGCTACACCAACTTCAACTTACAGGATGGCACCAACCTACTGGTCTCTAAGCACCTAAAAGAGTACGAAGACACCCTACAGGCCCACAACTTTTATCGGGTACATCGCTCCTATCTGGTCAACGTACACAAGATTGAAAAAATAGACCGTAGCGAAGGCAACGTCCTCTATATGGAGGGCGGCCAGCAGGTGCAGGTTTCCGTACGCCGCAAAGAACAACTCCTAGACCTATTGCGACGCATCACCGAGGCTTAGCATATAAGGTTTTGGGGAAATGATTTGCATGCCGAAGAGCCTTGGTTCCACCTAGTCCCAAGCCGTTCGCAGGCTTGGTATAATTTCATCCAAACGCCTGGCGGCGTCATAGGTAGGCCGTACTCATATCAACCTAACAAGCACCTACATCCTATTACCACTTATCGTCGAGACCATATCAACCGCTGAATTCGTGTTATTTGAACCAAGTAATCTTTGGTAAATGCTTCCCCTGAGTAGGGAAAGGTGGCCGGAGGCAGGTAAGGGTCAAAACTTCATCGGCAAGTTCAGCGATAGTAGTGTAGGAACTGATTTTCTGGAAGTTACCGTGCGATGAGGCTCAAACCACCACACCCTTCGGGCACTCCTCCTTGGTTAAGGAGGAGAGTTAAAAACTCCTTCCTCTGATGAGGGCCGGGGTCGCGCTCGACAAGGATTTACAACAACAAAGGAAATAAGGCGATGTGATTTCAATTGAGACTTTTGATACGGCCTCATGCAGGGATTGGCGATTTCAACCTCATGATCGTCGCTAATGCCCTATTCATTGCATCCCGAATGCAAAACGAGTTGATAGAAATTCTTAACCAAACGAAATTGGCTGTATGCCCCCTTTAGAAGGGAATTACCCTCCCTTCAGCCTTTCTTCATTGTAACCTACCATTCCAAAATGTACCTTAGCTTTAGACCATTCTCCTGGAGGAATAGTCTGGGATCAGATTCACTGACTGAATGCATCGTATTTATGCATTATTTACATAACTGTACAAGAGTATAGACTAATCGCTTGTAGCCATTGAAGTTGGGTACCTTCGTGTACACTAAACTTTATTCGATTATGCTACATGCAAAAAGTGAATTACCCGCAGACTGGACCACGATGGATGTTAAGGCCCAGCAAAGTTTGAGAGCTGGTACTGCACCAGTAGGAGGAGACGACGATAAGAAAGGACCTAGCTCCGGTTCCTCTGCTCCGCCTCCACCCCCTCCTCCCGGAGTTTAATTTTTATTGATTTACAATTAGGGTCCTATTTTGGACCCTAATTACAAATACTAAGGATATGCGACGGTTTGTATTTGGACTTCTCTTAATACTGAGCAGCAGCGCTCTTACAGCTAATGACATCGACAGTCTTCGGATTGCCCTTGATTATCAGTCCGAAGACGGAGAAAGACTGCAAACCCTATACGCGATATCCTACACCTACCTAACCCAAGGGGATACCACCGGAATTTCCTTCTGGGAAGAAAGTCTGCAGCTAGCCCAACAAACCGAGAACCACCAACAGGTAGCCAACCTCTACTACCTGAAAGGGTATTTTGAGCGAACCTTTCGCGCCAACCATACGGAAGCCTTTGTCTCCTTTAGTCTGGCGCGCGAGCTGTATAAAACACTAAAGGACTCAAAAAACCAGGCCGCGGCTACCCTACTCATTGCGGAGTACCACAGAAACATCGGAGAGTATGCCCAGTCGGAACAGCTATACCGTGAGGCAGAGGTTCTGCTCCTGGAAATCAATAACCTGCAGGAAATAGGCCGACTCCATGAGCATCTGGGCTTCTTAGCCGAAGAACAAGGAGACCTACAGAAAGCAGAACAGGAATTCACCGTCGCCACGGTGTATTTCAACAAAAGCAATAGTTGGCCGCTACTAGTGTCTGACCTCAATGACCTGGGCAGGATCCAATACCAACAGGGCAAGCTCCAGGAGGCAAAACTCACCCTACAACGGGTGCAAGAGAAAGCCCAACTTCATGATATCACCCTCATTGACCAAACCTATGCGGCCTTCAACCTAGCCAGGATTTATTGGAAAGAGGGAGACCTGGAAAAGGCCCATCGTGAGCTAGCTGCCGCCTACCAATCTGCCTTCGAAATCCAACCCGGCCACACCGAGACCTTCCGGATGGCCAGCTTGCTAGCAGATTTCTATCAGGAAACCGAGCAGCCCACCAAGGCCCTGGCCGTTTTGGTTGCCCAAGCTGACTACATGCCTCCGTCGCCTAACGAAACCCAGCTATCGGTTTACACCCAGTTGGTAGCACTGTATCGTGAAACTGATCAATGGGAAAAGGCCCTAGCCTATTCGGATAAACTCAATGCCGGACAAATGGCTTTGGCTAATGCTGAAGCACAAGCCAATCAAGCACGCCAAACCTCCGAAATCCTGCTGGCCCAAAAGATACTGGCCGACCGAGAGGAAGTTAATGATTACCAATTAGCAGAAACACGCTGGCTATGGACCTGCCTAGCCCTTACGCTAGTACTATTGGCAGCCTTTGGCTTAATGTATCGCCTCAAAGAAAAGCACCGCAAAAAGGCCCTAGACAATGCCACCCACTGGCCCGAACTCAACAAGCGTTTCCAAGCCCTGGAAGACGCCTTAAATGTGCTGTATTGAGGTCTTTAAAGTGGTCAAAAACAACTGAAAATCACCAACCTCAAAGGTCATCCTGAGCGACAGCGAAGGACCTAGGTAGTGCCTGCTAATCCCATAATCCTAGAGGAAATTCAGCTTGCCATGGTTGTTCGCAATACACTGGCTAAGCTGCTTTCGTGATCTTCCGTGCCTACGGCACTCAAACCCCATAAAATGCCAAACACCGGCTTGAAAGCCGATGCTACAAATACTTCGTCGCTAGGCGACTAGTTTTAGTTGCCAAAAGCGGCTGAAAATTAACCAACCTCAAAGGTCATCCTGAGCGATAAGACTTGTGGCCCAACTCCACAAACCGAGATGACGTTTGGTTTGGCTATCTTACTAAGAAATTCCTGTGGCCATAACCGCCCATCGTATAGTGCATTATGCCTGATTCTGAGCCTGGTTGGGAAGAAAGGAGTCACAAATCATGGTACTTCACCTTAAGGTGTTTGTCCGTCTGGTAGTCTTTCGATTGAGATATTTCTTCCTCCACAGGATCCAATTGAATACCCAAGAGATACTGTATGGAAAAGATCAGACAACATGCTGCCGGTATTGATATCGGAGCCAAAA
>JBCBHI010000054.1:0-12909 GCA_038525885.1 Bacteroidota bacterium | reverse complement strand
CTATTGAAGCGTACCGGGCGGAAGAAGCCCGCTTATTGCAAACGTACCGGCCCCCAATGCTGTGCGTAGGGGATATGGCGATGCCTGCCGTGCGGCAACAAACGGACGCGGTGGCCTGCCCTTGGTTTGCGGAGCGGACATCAACGGCAACGCCACCCCCTCACCCGCCGCAGGTGGCTTTCTTGGGGGGCGCTACTCCTTCTCTACAGTCTGAACTGCTAGCGCAGGCCCGCCAACTGGCCAGCACCACGGACTGGGAAGTCTGGGTGCCGGACCGAATGGTGCAGCCGGGAGATCCTTTCCTGCCTTTTGACTTTTCTCAGGCGGCCTGGGGTGCCTTGCATGCGGTGGTTTGCCGACCGGGCATTGGTACCCTCACGGATGCTATTCGCTACAGTGTGTCCGTGCTGGCGCTGGAAGAACCGGAGAACCCGGAGATGTGGCACAATGCCCAGCAAGTGAAAGTTCTGGGTATGGGCGAGGCGCTCTCCCTGCAGGCTCTGGACCAGCTGCCCGGAGTTTTGGCCAGGATGCTGGAGCCTGCACTTCAAGGGGAATACCAGGCGACTCTGCAAGTACGGCCTGTGGGTGGGTATGCGGTGGCTACGGAGTGGCTACAGGCTCACCTGGGTAGGGTATAGGGCCCGATAGGCTTCACAAGAGACTTTTGGGTTCTTTGGCTAGGGTGTGACCCTCCTCATAATTTTATTCCAAGCAAGACGCTGGCAATAAGGCTGTTTGGAACACATAGTGTAGGAGGTCGTAGCATGTGAATCCACACCACCAAAGACACTTACTACAGACCAAGCACCCTAGGCGCCTTTTTGGTCAGGTGAATGCGCAACCCTCAGAATAAGCAGCATCATCAGAAATTCAAGATTTTTTTTGCCCAAAACCTGCCTCTACAGGGCCTTAGGCCTGGTTTTTCCATAGTCGAGGAAATTATTTCGGAGGATTAAAACTATTTTCCATTAGCTATCATCCTACTTATGAACGCCAATGAATGGCGGCAGGGAACACCACCGAATGCAAACCGAACAACTGATCGAACAAGCCCGCGAGGGCAATGACCTGGCCTTTAGCCGTCTGGTGGACGACTGGTATCCGCGTATTTACAACTATGCGCTGAAGTACTTCTCGGACCACGACCTGGCCATGGAAGCGGCGCAGCGCACCTTTATTGCGGTGCACAAGAAGCTGGATCAGTTGCAGGAGGCATCCAAGTTCAAAGGGTGGCTATACCGGATAGCCACCAACTACTGCCATGAAGAGGACCGGAAGCACAAGCACCGTTTTGTACTGCCCTTCTTCCAGAAGAATGAGGAAGGAGAGCTGAAGGTAGACGTGGCTACGGAGCACCGGCAGGACAACCCAGAGGCCGCCTACGGCAAGCAAGAGCTGGCCAATGTGCTGAAACTAGCCCTGGCGGAACTGCCGGAGGAGCAACGCGAGGTGGTGATTATGAAGGAGTACGAGGGGTTGAAGTTTAGGGAAATAGCCGAGGCCCTTAAAATCTCGGAGAACACGGCCAAAAGCCGCCTGTATTATGGGCTGAAGGCCCTCAGGAAGGGACTGGAAGCCCGGAAATTGGTACAAGAAAATTTGCGCTATGAATAAGGTGAGCAAAGAAGAGTTGATGGATTACCTCTACGATGAGCTTACACCCGAGCGACACGCAGAGGTAGCCGCCTGGCTAAAGGAGCACCCGGAGGCACAAGCGGAGCTGGACGAGCTGCAAGGGGTACGGACTACGCTGGCCCAACTGCCAGACGAACCGGTGGAGCGGCCCATCTTGATGCTGGGAGAGCGTGAGCGTAAGACCAGGACCGTGTTTATGGGAGCCTGGGCCCGTACCCTTACCGGGGTTGCGGCGGTTCTGCTGCTGCTGATCACCCTCGCGTACCTGGGCAAGATGCAAGTTACCGTAGCCGACGGTGGTTTCACCCTGGCATTCAACCAACCGGCTGCTGTAGAGGCCAATGATCCTGAACCCCGGCCTGCCGGTATGACGGAGGCACAGGTAGACTCCCTACTGCAAGTGCGGATGGCCCAACAGCTGATGGAACAGCAGGACAGCCTGTACCAGACGCTAACCTCCTGGAACCAAAAGCTGACCCGGCAAGTAGCAGCCCTTCGCAGAGAGATTCCTGCGGAACAGCCTGCGGTGCCTACGGTAAATGTGGGCATCAGCCAAGAGGAGTTTTACTCCACTCTGCGGGACCTACAAGAGGAAAATGTGCGCCTGATGATGGCGATCATGGAAACGAGCAATGAGGACCTGAAACGCGAGTTTCAGCAGACCTTAATCCAATATGCGCAGTTCAGTGACGAGCAGCGCACCAACGACTGGCTGCAACTGGAGCAAACGCTCACTACCCTACAGCAAGAAACTCAGGCAGCACAGGAGAAAACGGATTTCTTATACAACGTATTGGCATCTACGACTAATGAATAATAGCAACATGAAAAGAACGATGAAACCTGGGCTGGCTATCGCTTTGATAGGATTAAGTACTACCGTATGGGCCCAAACACCAGCACCGGAGCCGGTACCTGAGCCGGAGGCACGGCCTACTCCTGAACCAGCAGTTGAACTTTGGGGAGAGGCCGCCGCCGTGCCGGAATGGGATTCCGAAGCCGTTGTGGCGAACGGAAGGGCGGTATGGTCAAACTCGCCAGAGAGCATCTTTATTGACTTCTTCGGGAATTATGTAACCACCGACCCTGATTTGCAACTTGTGACTGAGGCTTTGGAAGAGATGCTGGATCAGGGGTTGCGTGAGATTGTCCAACCCGGACAAGGATGGGGAAGAAACACCCTGAGCTATGGCGGTCACAATGTAGGGGCCAGCCGGGTAGAAGGGTACGGCGTAATCTTCAACGTAACAGAATCCTCTTTTCGGTATGTAAACGGCAATGGATCCGGAGTACAGCCCCCGGCCATGACGGATATTTTCGCAGACTTCCTTATGACCTACGGAGACCTCATCGATGGGCTGGAACCCAACGATAAGATCACCGTGCTAGCCAAAGAGACCACAGAGTCTTCCGTGTCGGCGAATACTGTAAGAGGCAACAACTCCTTTGTGGTGGTGAGCCCCTCTAGCTCCAACTCCGTACAGCTGCGCGTGTCAGTCAACAAGAAGGATCTGGGCAAGCTGTATAGTGGTACCAGCCCGGAGGATTTCCGTGAAAAGTACATTACCGTAGAACGCACCGAGCCCACCGAAGCGGGTGGCAATCGCCAGCTGAGCATCTTTGCCAACCTGCTCAGAAAGCGGTTTTCTACCCGCGAGCTCGACCGGTTTGTAGCCTTGTCTACCCCTACTTTCGAGTACGTGTCAGATCTGGGCGTAGTCTTCCACCTGAGAGGCTCCAACATCGGGCGGTCTAGCGTGGCTCCGATGATCATCACCACTGAAAGACTGGTAAGGGAGTTTTCTACCGAAGTAGCCGATGACTTGGCGGAAGGGGTAGAAGAAGAGTTGGAAGCGGCGAATGAGGCCTACGAAGAACAATATCAAAATTTCCAAAACCAGCTGGTAGAGTTTGTGGTGCGCTACGGTCGTACCCTTAGCTTTCTCACGCCCGACGAACGGGTAATCGTGAAAGTATCCGTTCCAGGCTGTACATCGTGTGACTTACCCGAACGGTTTGATGTAGTGGTTGCCAAAGAGGTGATCGATGATCTGGCCGCCGGAAAAATCAGCTTGGAACAGGCCACCCGCAAGGTGGATATCAACTAGCATAGAGTACTTACGCAACAACAATAAAAAAGCGCCCTGGGCTTCCCGGGGCGCTTTTTTTGCGCCATAATCTCGCGGTTTGAGTTGTATATAAAACTTTATAAATCACTGATTTACATGTATTTACAAAGTTTTATTCAAGTTTTTATTAAAACTTTACGGGTATTCTCTCAAATCCCATATTTTTGTTGGAAGTGAACCCAGGTAGGTTCTGTTAAACCCATGCAGCGTACGCTCATTACATCTTCGTTTCTGCTACTATCAGGCTTGTTTTCGGCCTGTGTTACGGGCAAAAGCCCCCAGGCTACCGGCCCGGTGGTCACCGAAGCCGATACGGTGGTGATGCGTACTACCCTGGATTCCTTGCAGCAAGTGATTGCTGCGCTGTCTGCCCCCATTCCTGATAGTACCGTTCAGATTTTTGCCCATCCCTTGCCAAAGGCCGACACCTTGTCCATCATTGGGGTAGGGGATATCATGGTAGGAACTAACTACCCACAGGAGTCCTATTTACCCCCTGATTTTGCCAATGGCCTTTGGGACGAAGTGCTGCCCGTATTGCGGGATGCAGATGTCACCTTTGGCAATCTGGAAGGGGTTATTCTAAATGAAGGTGGAAACGTAAAGTATTGCAGCAACCCTGCGGTATGTTACGCCTTTCGCTCGCCAGAGGTATATGCCTACCATTTTGCCAATGCAGGTTTCGACGTCATGAGCACGGCCAATAACCATGCGGGTGATTTTGGAGATGCTGGAAGGGAAAATACCATGCGCGTGCTGGATGCGCTGGGTATTGCCCATGGTGGTCAGTTGACGAAGCCTACCGCCACCTTTGTGCGCAATGGCGTACGCTATGGATTTGCCGCCTTCGCCCCCAATACGGGTACAGTGAGCATCAATGATCTGCCCAATGCGCGCCGGATAGTAGAGGAGTTGGCAGCGGTGTCAGACGTGGTCATTGTGTCTTTCCATGGAGGAGCCGAAGGCCGTAATTTTGAGAATGTACCCAAAAAGCGGGAAATCTTTTATGGTGAAAACCGGGGCAACGTATATGAGTTTGCCCATGCTATGGTGGATGCCGGGGCGGACATCATCTTTGGGCACGGCCCACACGTAACCCGGGCCATCGAAGTATATAATGACCGATTTATCGCCTACAGCTTAGGCAATTTCAATACCTACGGACGTTTTAGTTTACGAGGTGTGAGTGGTATTGCCCCCATTGTCAAAGTATTTACTCAACCTGATGGCTCCTTTCTGTACGGGCAAGTGATTCCTACGTATCAGACCGGTGAAGGGGGTGCCCGGATAGACCCAGATAACCGGGTGATTAAAAGACTACAGAAACTTACGGCGGAAGACTTCCCAGAAGCTGTTATCCGCATTGACGACACTGGCTATATTCGTTATCTTTCCAAGCAAACCCCTTGAGTTGTGCCCTATAAAGAGAAAGAAATAGAGAAAAAGTATTACACCATAGGTGAGGTAGCCGATCAGTTTAAGGTAGCCACTTCGCTGATTCGGTTTTGGGAAAGTGAATTTGATATCATCAAGCCCAAAAAGAACCGGAAAGGCAACCGGCAGTTCACCAAGGAGGACATCGAAAGTGTGCGGATGATCTTCCATCTGGTGAAGGAAAAAGGATTTACCCTGCAAGGAGCAAAGGATATGCTGCGCAATGACGCGGTAGACGTGAAGGACAAGATGGAGTTGATAGACGCTTTGAAGCGGGTACGACAGTTTTTGGTAGAAATTCGGGAGCAACTCTAACCACTTTTCAATGGACGAAGCCGCCCTGTACCATCTTGCCTTACTCAAGGTACCGGCGGTAGGTCATAGCACACTCAAAACCCTCATCAGCTATTGCGGCTCGGCCGAAGCCGTTTTCAAAACTCCGGTCGGTAAACTACTACGCATTCCTGGAGTAGGCGAAACCATCGCCCGGGGCATTCATCAGACAGATCCCCATCAGGCTGCCCAAGAAGAATTTTCCAAGGCCGAAAAGGCCGAGGTCAGCATCCTCACCCATACCGCTAAGGAATACCCCTCTCGTCTCAAGCAAATTGTGGACGCTCCGGCCTTGTTGTACGTGAAGGGCCACCCCCCGCTTTCTGCGCCCAAGAGCATTGGGATAGTGGGTACCCGCAAGGCCACCGACTACGGCCGCCAAATCACCCAACGGATAGTACAAGAGCTAGTACCCTACCAGCCGCTGATTGTGAGTGGTTTGGCCTACGGGATTGACATTGAGGCTCACCGGGCCGCTTTGCAGGCGGGTTTGCCCACGGTGGGGGTAATGGCCAGCGGGATAGATCTGGTATACCCGGCTGCGCATAAGAACTCCGCCCAGCGGATGGTAGAATCCGGTGGAGGGCTAGTAACCGAGTATCCCTTTGGTAGCAAGCCAGATGCTCCCAAGTTTCCGGCGCGTAACCGGATCATTGCCGGAATGGTAGATGCTCTGGTGGTGGTAGAGGCTGCCGAAAGCGGCGGAGCACTGATCACCGCCTACCTGGCACAGGAATACGACCGCGATATTTTTGCCGTGCCCGGTAACCTAAACCAACCCTTCTCAGTGGGCTGTCTGCAACTCATTCGCAAGCAAGTAGCCCAAGTCTTTACCTCGGTAGCTGAGCTGGCCGAGGCCCTGCACTGGACCGCGGGAGAAGAGCCTGCGGCAGTCCCCTTGGATATCTCCCAGTTTAGCACCCCTGCGCAGCAACTGCTCAAACATCTGCAAGAACAGCCGGAGGGTGTCCTACTAGATGAGCTGAGCTGGAAATCCCAGATTCCCGTGAATCAAGTGCTTTCCTTGCTGCTGGAATTGGAATTTCAGGGCGTGGTGAAGCCCCTGCCGGGAAAACGATACCGGATGGAGGGCTAAAGACCTCCAGAGTCTGATTGCCCTTGCACTGATGCGATGGAGGTACTTCTCTGCGCTGCCACATCCTGAACTTACCGTTATTTCCGTTCATCAACGGTAGCTCATTTCCTTAGGAAGGCTTCTGAAAGTACTGCCTCACTTCCGCCTTGTAATTTTCACCAATCGGGATTTCCACTTTGCCCAACTCTACATCCTGGGTGGTATAGGCCGTCACGTAGTCGGTGTTGACCAGGTAGGACCGGTGGATGCGTAGAAAACGACCATCCAACCGCTGCTGCATGCCTTCCAAAGTGGACTTAACCAGATGGGTGGCTACGTCCGTATGCAGGCCTACATAGTCCTTGATGCTTTTCACGTACCGGATTTCTTGTAGCAGGATTCTTACTTCCTTGCGGTTTTCCCTCACAAATATGAACTCTTTGGGTTGGGGCGTTGGTGGTTTGGTGGCAGCCAGAACAGGGGCCTTTGCCGTGACTTGGTACTTTTCAATGGCACGCATAAACCGCGCAAAGGTGATGGGCTTCAGCAGGTAGTCTACAGCATTGAGTTCAAAACCTTCCCAGGCATATTCGCGGTAGGCAGTAGTAAATATGACCTGGGGTTTCTGAATTAGCTGTGCCAGGAAGTCCGTGCCCTTCAGCAGCGGCATTTCAATATCCAGAAAGAGCAGATCGATGGTTTCCTTCTGGAGCACTCGCATAGCCTCCAGGGCAGAACCACAGGCCGCCACCAGACGGAAATCGGGTAGCTGCGCCAGGTGAGCCTGAATGAGCTCCCGGGCGTACGGTTCGTCATCTACCAGCAAGCAGTTCACCATCACCTTTTGGGGATTTTTAATTCCATAAAATAGTGGCTGTCTTGGGTCCACCCTTGGTACTCATAGGCACCAGCGTACAAAAGCTCCAGTTGCTGCTGCACGTTGTCTAGTCCCAGGGACTGAGCGGAAGAGGTACTCGCCCTGTGCAGGGGGAGGGAGTTTTCCATCCTAATAACCAACTGTGAGGCGTTCGTGTGCATGGCAATCCGAATAGTAGCCTGTTGCGTTTCCTCCTTTACTCCGTGCTTGAAGGCATTCTCCAGAAAAGTAAGGAGGATCAGGGGCGCAACTTTCACGGGTTCGGCTACCTCTAAATTCCAGAGCACCTGTACCCGGTCACCGTACCGTACTTTCTCCAAAGCAATATAGTTTTCTAGCAGCGTAATTTCCCGGTCAAGCGCCACCAGCGGAGCCTGCGTTTGGTACAGCATGTAGTCCAGCATTTCGGATAACTGGGCCAGTACTTCCGGTGCTTTGTCTGATTTTAGTAGCGTGAGCGAATACAGATTGTTGAGGGTGTTGAACAGGAAATGGGGGTTGAGTTGGTTTTTGAGGGCATTGAGTTCGGCAGCTTTCTTTTGCTCATTGAGTTGGGCCCAGTGCTTTTGCTTTTGGTAGTATTCCATCATCAACAGTAGGCAACCCGGTATGCCAAACATGACCGATTTGCCTACCAATACATGCGGATCTGTAAGCCATCTACCTACTTGAATGGGCTGGTAGTGGAGGGTGGTCTGCTGAAAATAAGACAGATACTTGGGCTCTAAATAAAACTTACGTGTGAGGGTGTAGACTATTACCAGCACCAGCAGTACTAGCGAAACGCCAAGTACAAAGGCGGGGTACCGGGCGGGTGCCAGGTATTGTGGGGCTAGCCAAAAGGTGAGGGTGTAGGCAAATATAAGTTGTAGGCAAAGGGTAAGGAGATGGCCTTCTACCCGCGCCGGATATAGCGGTTGAATACTGCTAGAGAAGAGTAAAAACACCAGCACACCTACCCAAAACAGAGCGTGCCGGAGCCAATTTCGTTGGCGTAGAGGTATAGGGTTAACCATAAACCTTAAAGGTACGCGGATCTGCCATTGGACTGAGGTTTTGAAGACCTACCCGGCTTTTTCGTAGACGAACCAGCTATTACGCCTACAGGTACCTGAAATCGGCAAACCGTCTACCACAGATCCCCTTCCGTCTACTTTTCATCCACCCAATGGGCAAGGAGGATACTTTGACTCACAGAATCAAAAGCAATACCCATGTATCTATCCGTTGTTTTATGGTGCAGCCTGGGAGTCCTCGGTGTTTCCCAGCCATCCGATTATCAGTTGATTGAACAAACTGTTCAGTATTATCTTGAAGGAGACTCGCAAAAAGACTTTCAGACCGTAAGCAAGGCTTTCCATCCCGAATCCTTGATGATGCACGTCTCTCGCGAGGGGCAATACCAAACCTATGAGGCCTTGGAGGTATTTCGGGGGCAGGAAGGCCGGGAACCAGAAACCAACCGCAGCCATCAGATTGCCTTTATGGATGTGTTTGGTAATGCGGCCGTAGCCAAGGTGGTAGTTACGTACCCCAGGGGCCAGGTGACCGATTACCTGAGTTTGCTGAAGATAGAGGGGCAATGGCAGATCGTGAATAAGACATACGCTTTCCAATCCTTACTTACAGAATAACATCATGGCATCACCGAAGAAAATTTTCCTGGGCCTGGGCATTGTGGCCATGCTTCTCCTCGGAGTTGCTTTCTCCGAGCCTTGGCGTGGTCAGCCCTCTACTACCTCGCTTTCTGCTAGGTCTACGGCCACTGAGGGTTTGGACTCCTTGGTACGGGAACTCATGGACACCTACCACATTCCAGGTGTAAGCATGGCCCTACTGAAGGAAGGAGAGCTTTGGGAGACACACACCTATGGAGTAGTACAGGCAGGGAAGCCCGAGCCCATAACCACCCAAACCATGTTTTCGCAAGGGTCGGTAAGTAAGGTGGTCAATGCTATGGTAGTTTTATCCTTGGTAGACCAAGGGAAGCTAGCACTAGACCGGGATGTAAACGAATACCTAAGCCAATGGCAGGTAGACTACCGCGGGTATGAGGATGGCCAACCCGTAACGCTACGTACGCTCCTTTCCCACACGGCGGGCTTTTCGGTGCATGGCTTTGCGGATTACCTACCCGGTGAGGAGCTGCCCAATACCATAGAAATCTTGCAAAGCTCAGGCCCGGCAAAAAATGATCCGGTGCGGTTGATATTTGCCCCCGGCACATCCTTTAAGTACTCCGGTGGTGGTATTACCATCTTGCAGCTATTGGTAGAAGAAATTACCGGAAAACCCTATGCACAGGCCGCACATGAGATCCTATTTGCACCCGTAGGGCTAGCCAGAAGTAGTTACGAAAATCCCTTGCCGCCTGCATTTGGGGATATTGCTAAGGCACACAACCCAAGCGGTAACCCGGTGGCCCAACCCAGAGGGTACGAAAGCATGCCCGAAATGGCTGCTTCCGGGTTGTGGTCGTGCCCTACAGATATAGCCACTCTTCTGGCGGCTTACCTGAAGAGCTATACCCGCCAGCCTGGCGGATTGTTTTCCACCGCCTTGGCTCAAGATATGGCCACCGCCAATACCCACTCAGCGTTTGGCCTAGGGCCTAAAACGGAAACCCGTGACGGGCACAAGCTCCTCTTTCACAACGGGGCCAATGACTCCTACCGGGCTCATTTTACGCTTTCCCTTACCAACCAGACGGGGTACATCATCATGACCAATGGTACTCAGGGGCTGTCTTTGGTTCAGGAGCTGAAACCTGCTTTGGAGGCTCTCCTTTGGTAGCCCTAGGCATCCACAAAGTATGAGAGGAGCCTCGGCAGCTGGTGTGGCTGGCTGGGCTCCTCTTGCCATTAAACCCGGAATATGCACTAGGAAATCTATTGCGGAGCTAAACAGCTTCAAATCAGCGGTCCGCCGCCCGGCCGCTACGCTAACTTTCCCTCAATCACCGTAGCGGTGCTACGATTCATTCAGGAAAGTCCCTGATTTATTGCTGTTTAACCCCTCATCACGAAGTGCTAATGCATAATCCGGGTTTAACCCCTACCATTGGGGCCTATTGACTTAATAGCCCCATTATAGCCCCCCGAGTATCTTTGCGATTTCTTGAAAGGTTATTTTCTGGAACGAATTAAGAAACAGTCATCATCAAAACAGCGGTGAAAATGATGACGTCTTGCACAAAGTGAATGACCATGGCGATTCCTAAGCCTTTGGTCTCAAGGGTAGCTTTGGACAGGATATAACCTAGAAAAGCTGACATAAGAACACCGATGAATCCACCGGGATTGCCATAAAAGTGTGGCAGGCCAAACACCACCGCGGAAATGAGTAAGAGGGTACGTTTGGGAACCCGATCATGTAAACCACCTAGGAGGCCAAACCGAAAGATCAGTTCCTCACTTAGCGCATTGGTGAAGGCAAATAGTATTATGTAAGGAATAAAGTGCCCTTGGAAGTTTTGAATGTTATCAGTGGACCATACGCCCAACGCCATGAATATTCCGGTAGCCAAGCTGATAAACAGTAATAGTTGAAGTCCGTTGGTTCTCCAGGATGATTTCCCGTTAATCCCTAGCCACCTTTCACGGATAGCAATACTTTTTAACCTTCCTACGGTAAGAAGCTCTTTACTATCAGGATACAAAAACGAGATGCTAGCCATTGTGCCTAGACCTACTAGTAAGGCAAATGCCTGATACTTAATCATAGCATTGATGCCTCCGTTTGCGTGTATTTGTAATGGAACACTGGCCAGTAAAGTCCCTGCACTCAGGAGTAAAACAATGGCTACGGCAACGAGGGTAAGGGTAACGAGGATTCTCATGTTTCTGACTTTTTTACAAGTATCCGTCAGAATATTCCTGTGACCATTACCCTATGGTAACTAATGGTGCTTGGCCTGTTGCCTCCGGATTCTACTCAAGCTTTGTGGCGTAATTCCTAAGTAAGAGGCGATAAACCGCTGGGGAGTACGAAGAATTATTTCGGGCTGTTTTTGTAGCAGTTCCAGGTAGCGCTGGGTTGCGGACTTGGTAAGGATGTCGATTTGTTTGCTTTGCTTATCGATGAAAAGGGCTTCGGCAGCAAAGGTTCGGATCATTTGTCCAAATGCGATGGTATTCCGTAGGGAGTAAAAATTATCCTTGGAGATTCGAAATAGCTGGGAAGGTTCTAAGGCTATCACTTCCAATGGGGTTACCTGTTGGTTGAGTAGTGACATATAGTCTCCAAAAAACTCCCTTTCGTAACACAGATCGATGCATACGTAGTTATTATCATTCCAAAGCAGAATGGCTCCGCTACCTTCCAAGATAAAGTACAGGTAGTCTTCAGCTGTATGAGGCTCTTTTAAGGTCTGCTCACGCTTTGCCGAAATCACTTCACCAAGACTGACAAAGGACGCCCAGGCTTCAGTGGGTACTTCATAGTAGAGGTCAAAAGCTTCTTTAATGATCGCTTCCACGGCTTTGTCACTCATCACAATTACTCCATAGGTTTTTAGATGTTGACAAATGTATGAGTTAACGGTAACTATTGATCAAAGACCATCACCAAGCGGTACGATCATCATCCCCACCGTTCCTTCAGGGCCTTATACCGAGTACGGCCAATGGGCAGCTGCTCGCCGTTGGTGAGTTTGGCCCAGTACTTACTGCCAGTCTGCACCATGATCTCCTGAATCTCGGAGAGTTTGACCAGGTAGGATTTGTGGGTTCGGGTGAAGGTCTGCGATAGCAGTTGCTCCAGGGCATCGAGCGACTTGTCGTGCAGCTCTTTGGTGCCATCGGTGAGAAAGAGCTCGGTATAGGCTCCGGCGCCTTTGGCGTAGCGCAGCTTTTCTATCGGGATTAGCTGTATACGGCCCCGTTTTTTGACGGCCAATACCTTTAGGGCTTCTGCTGTGGGATTCTCCCTTTTCAGTCCCCGGGTAAAGGCCTGGGCCAGGCGTTCTTGGTTGAAGGGCTTGGGTACGACGTCCAGTACGCCGTATTCAAAGGCCGTAAGGGCCTGGTCGCGGTAGGCGGAAATGATGATGGTGTGAAAGGAGGACGCCACGGCCGTTTCCAGCAGATCGAAACCGTGATCCCCGTTTAGGTTGAGGTCTAGCAGGACCAAATCTAAAGGCTGATGGGCGATGGTATGTTTAGCCTCCTGTAAGGAGCTGTTGTAGGAAAGCGACTGCAATTTGGTGCCAAAGTACTCCCGCGTCATGCGTTCGATGCGCTTGGCAATGCGGGCTTCGTCTTCTACGATGAGGATGTTCATGAGGCTGGCCGGGTGTGTAGGGTAATGACGTTCTTCCAGCCGTGCGGGGCGGGTTCGGAGGTGAACTCCCATTGGTCATCATAACTTTCGGTAAGGCGGGTTTTCACATACTTGATCCCCGTACCGTCGGGTCTGGGTTCGCC
>JBCBHI010000053.1:0-12930 GCA_038525885.1 Bacteroidota bacterium | reverse complement strand
ACCGATCAGGCTTACGGGTGAAGGCGTCTGCTTCGTATAGTCCAGCTGGAAACTCCAGGTGTGGCTTGCCGGATCAGCGAGGTTACCCACGGCGTCCTGAATACCCGTAACGGTTACTTCCATGGTGCGGCCGTCATACGCCTGGCGAATGGCATCCGTCACCATAATGGCTACCTTATTCTTGTTGGCAGCAAACGAGTACTCACTGGCTAGCAGGGTATAGGCCAACTGGCCATCCTCTGCGGTGATCTCCACCGAAACATTGGCGTGATCGGCCTGTACCACGGGCACATCAATCAACTCGCTGAAGCTGATGCTCAACTCATCCGTTTCTGAGAGCAGGCCGTCGGCAGGAGCTGGCGTACCCGATACTACCGGGTGGGTACGGTCTACGGTACCGACTAGTAGGTTGGAGTAGCCCACGCTTCCGTTCTCGTGTACAATCATAGCGCGTACTTGGTAGCTACCATCTAGCAAGTCGAAGGGAATCTCCCATACGAAGGGGAATTCTGGCTCAGGGTACGTATTGCGCAACTTCTGGTAGTAGCTCAGTAGAAAGTCCACCTTTAGCACGTCTACGGTTTCCCAGTCAGTGCCTTGTTCTCCTTCTTCAAAAGGCTGGATCTGCGTCTGCATGTTGGTCCATACATCGCCGTTGGTGCGCTTGTATTGCAGTACTACTTCTTTCATGCTGGCGCGTAGCTGTTCTACATCGTACCCACTCAGTTTGAAGGTAGTAGACTCGGTATCCGTGCCTGCTTCGTCCTTGATATACCAGCTACCCATGGGTGAGCTTAAGGCAATGGACGAGATGGGCTTGCGGTAGTGGAATTCCATGCCCAGGGTATCGAAGATGTGGTCGGCCTCGAAGAAGTCACCCACCGCACAGCGAGGCTTCACCAGCAGCTTGATGTCCTCAAAGTCATACAAGGGCGAGGCTCCCTTGCTAGCATACAGCGTGACGTATTTCACCGTGTCGGGTTCAACCCACAGGGTAGCGCCTCCCGCAGGACTCAGGCCATTGCTACTTACGGACAGCCCCATGCCGTGCTGGTTGGAACCCAGCTGGGTCACCAGGGACACAAAGCGGCTCTCACCGAAGGGGTTGCCAGAGCTAATGGCTAGCGGAATGGCATGGGAGGCATTGGGATTCAAATCGAACCACTTGGAAGGCTGCAAATTGCCCTCGGTATCCATAATCTGGATGGTAGGCATATCGCGGGCGATCGTCCCTTCCTCGTAGGGGCAGGAGCTGCGGCCACCTACTAATCCGAAGTAGGGTGTCATAAAGGTTTTACCAAAGGCACCTCCTTGCATTACATTGACGCTGAAGTGATCCCCTTCGTCGTTATCATTCAGTACCATACCGATGGTGGACTTTCCTTCCTGGGTGATGACTTCTTTGGTGCTGCCGGAGTATTTCACCCCTGCATCCACCAGCAGATGAAAGGAACTGGAAAGCTCCAAACCTTCTACTTCCAAACCGCCTCCGAAGCCAAACCAAGCGGATACGTTGAATTCTGCTTCAGCTCCCGTTTTGGCGGCTCCTGTGATGTTGATGAACCCGGTATGGGCATAGGAATCGGTGCTATTCCAGGAGTTGGTCCACTCACGACTTACGGCCGCTCCACCAGAGAAGGTAATGTTCTCTAGGGGGTTGAAACCCGCAATTCGGGAGAGGGTTTCGGTCTCCAGGCCAATGCCGTCGTCTGCCGTTTTCCAATAGTTATTGTAAAGGTGCTTAGCCTCGCGCAATACCAGATATTTCCGGTAGGCCGTGGTGAATCCATCCCGTTTGGCCTGATCCCATGTGGCAATTAGACTGTCTATAGAATAGGTAGGGCAGGTGTTGTTCTGGAAGTAGTTGTCTTCTACACAGAAAGCCAGAATTTGTTCCTTGTATTCATGGATGTCACCTAGTCCCAAATCTGCACCAAATAACCAACCCACCAAGAAATCGTCGTCATCAATCAGGAAACTATCATCCAGGTCGCGGGCAAATTCGCACATCCCACAGAGCGGGGTGTATTTACTGTCTACTTCCTTAAGCAAGGTTTCAAAAGCGGTAGCCGAAGCCCCAATCTGTGTTTTGATTTCTTCCGTATCCTCCGCATTGTTGGTAGAAGACTGTATTTGGTAGTCTCCATTCTCATCTACTACATCGCGGTAATACCGAATGGAGTTGTTGATCTGACTGCGGGTATAGGCCCAGAGAGTTTCTACTTCTGCGGGTTGCGCCGTGATGATCCGGGTCTTATCGGTACTACAACCTTCCAAGGCCAAAATCTCGGTCATGCCATAGGCCATAAGTAGATCCATGCCTACAATGACGTCAGCATCTGGTCCGTCTAGGTAGCCTTCCAGGTTTTCACTGGATATAGAGGGCCCTTGGGTATTGAGCCCGTCCTGGAATTCCAGCTTGAACATCTGCCCCTCGGTCCAGGTCCAATCATTGCCCTGTTGCGCTTTCAGGGTAATGGCGGCTTCTGCCGGACCTCCTTTGGTTTTCCACTCAAATCCAAGGCTGGCTTCCTGGTGCAAAGCCTGGCTGTTTTCCAGGTTGATCATCAGACCGGATCCTTCCTTGATGTACGAATAACTTTGATCTCCGGGAGGGTCACGCAATACGTACAAGGGTACAGGCTGGGCTTCTTCCAGGATTACAAACACATCCGATCCGGGTATCAGGCCTTCCCCTAAAACAATGATTTCCATGGAAGTACTACCCTGGTAGTTGCCATTGGCATCGTAATAGTAGAATTCCAATAGCTGCTTGTGGGGGTAGGTCATGTTAGGCTTGGTAGCCGTAAGGGTTACATCCTCCCAGTGGGTGCCCAGCCATTCCAATGTGTCGTTGGCATTTTCATCCTGCACCTCTCCACCAGAGAAGGATACAAGAATATAACCGCTGGTAACGTTACAGGGTATGCTGTTGATAGTCTGACGTGGCACCACAGATAGCGTAGCCGTATGTGCGGCACTGCTAGACTTATCGTCGGTGGTCATCAGGAAGTATTCACAAGAAGGCCCGGTGTAGATGAGTTCATCTTCTTCACTAACCTGAAGCGTAGCCCGCTCATTGTACCGCATGTAATGCACCGTATCCGGATTCACTGAGGTGGGGTCCTCTTGGTAAGCCAGGTAGGTCTCTCGCAAGTCCAGGGTAAGGGCACGGGAGCGCAGGTAATCCAATACCGCCATACTGAAGGCGTCGCGTTTGTTTACATCAATCACGCTCACTTCATACTCCATAGGGGGGAGTTGCAGGCTTATCTTCCGGTTTACGGTCTCGGTCCTTATATCTACCCTGCCGGAGGTTTCGCGTACCCTTAGAGTAAACTCATATCCGGCGAATACCTCCTCAGCCCCAGGGCCAGCCACGGCCACGTGTAGTGGGAAATTCACGGTGTCGGTAACCGAAACCTGATAGGTTGTGGTAGCCTCCAAATCGGCGATGCCTAACAAGAACCAACGGGTTCCATCTGCGCCCACCGAATCGGTAGCTTCGGCTCCCGCTACGTACTGGTAAGCAAACTCCTCCAAGGCTTCGTTCTGTGCATTGGTAGGCAGGGCCGACACACCCAACTGGTAGTGGGTGTATCCATGTAGGTAATAGGGAATCTCAAAGTTGAAAGACCCATCATAATCAGTTTTGTCCCGTTGCAAGGTTTCACGCGCACCTCCGCCCACCGGGTAGGCATGTAGGGTCACCTCCACACTATCCCTGCCGCAACCGTCAGGGCAATACACATTGGCCACCGTACCACCCAAATCGCGGGTAAGGATATGATAAATGATGCCCGCAAAGCCTTGGTTCACAGAGGTGCTGAGCGTAAAGGTGATCGCCTCTTGGTCATAATGGGCAGGGTTGCCTGCCGGACGAATGGTATATTCGATGCCTGTGTCGTCATACGCTAGCCCTGTGAAATTTACCGTACCCTTGGCATCCGATATGGCTACCTGCTGATAGGGAACTCCGTTCACAGTAGCTTCTATCTGCAAAGAATCTCCTATGACGGGAGGACCCAACAGGGTAAGTAGACTAGAGGAGATTGCACCGTCTCCCACAATATTGCCCCGAACGGTAGAGGCCAAAGTGTCATTCGTGTACCGGGTTTTCACCTCATACACATGGGATACGCCCGGGAAAACGTTGAAGTCTTCCAGGCCTTCTTCTCCCAAAGCAGGGCTTACTACCAGCACACCATCCCGGTATACCAGATAGTTCAAAAAGTTGGTGGTTACCTGTGGGGCATCCCATTCCAGGTGAATACTCTCCAATCCGTTCTTGCTGGCGGTCAGATTTTGTACATAATAACCAATGCCAATCAGGCCCATAGTTACCGACTGACTGCTGCTTTCGGGCGTGCCGTTTACGGCGTCCTGATGAACGGAGAGCGTAGCGGTAAAAGTCTCCCCTCCGGCACCAATATCTGGCAAATCTGCCAAGTCGGCCATGAAAACAAATTCACCTTGCATAGCAGGCAATGGCAATTGGTTGTAGTGTATGGGCTCCCCATCCACCGGAGATATGGTGCTATAGGGAACACCATTTCTATCGATGGTGAGGTAATACCCTTCATGGCGACGGGTGCCTAAGGTCCAGGAGAAGGTAGCTTGCTGTTCGCCTTCCACATACGAGACGTACAATTCCGGGGCAGGTAGGTTCAAGTACGTTAAGGACTCGGAAGCCACGGCTGAGTAGTAGGTTTCTCCTAACCGTTCTGATACCGCCCGGATAGCCACGGTGTACTGGTGGCCGGATATACCTTGTGAAAACAAATAATTACCGCTGGCTTCATTCCGGTCTATCATGACTTGCACGGCCGTATCTCCTTGTGTCCCGTTGATGATGAACAGCTCTAAGGCTTCCACCGAAATCTGGGGGTAGGTCCAGTTGATGAGCAGGGAATCAAAGTGGGGATTGGAGACAGTAAGGCCGGGTGTTTGCAGTGCGGGCAGTACAGCCGTTACTTCTACTCCGTCCGAGGTGTATTCTCTGCCCTCCTTCTTATCGTAAGTACGTAGCGTGTAGGTATTGAAGGTAGCAGGTATTCCCGTGCTGTCAATCAGGGAGGTTTCCGGGTAAGCTGCTGTTCCTACCAGGTCGAGCCCCCGGTACAACTGCACACCGTCCACTTGAACTGGCGTGGGGTAATCCCAGGTGACTTTGACTCCATTATCCGGATCAGTATTGGCCATGGTTAAGGTGCCAGCAGTTACCGCTATGGGATTCCCCGGGTCAGGATAATCGGTATCGATGGTCTTGGACCAAGTAGAAACGATGGTTTCGTTGCCGCGCTCAAGGTAGGAGTACAGACTATAGCGGTAGGTTTTGCCGGGTATCCCCAGGCTATCTATGAATACGGAGCTTTCGTTGGCCGATACACGGCCTAGCTCCTCATCATCGCGCAGGATGATGTAGCCATCCACGTTATTCCGTTCGTGTGCCCAACTCAGGCGAATGGTTCCTTCCTTGATATTGCTGAAGGCATTGGCATATTTTGGTGGGGTAAGCGCGGGGTAGTCCAAATCTTCTACAATGGCAGCGCCATCATTGTGGAAGTGTATTTGACCCAGGGCGTCCACTTTGTAAGGGCGAATCCAATAGAGCTCACCTTGGGCATTGTTGCTGAGCAGGGAATCCACATGCACCATAGTTATGCCTGGTCGCAAATCGGCTACTTCATTCTGGCCGGAACCACGGTATACTTTCACTCCGCTATACTGATCGTTATTCAGGCTCCAGCGTACTTCATTGGTTAAGTGGACCGGATCACTAAATCCGGCAGCTTGCATGACGGCCGCTTCTGCATCTGAGAGGGGATGAATGCGGTTAGTGAATGTGCTGAAGATATCACGGTATAGTATAGCTTGCCCCTCGCCGAATTGGATGGTTACAAAGGGGTTTCCGACCCGCGCTGGCTCCATGTAGTAAAGTTTATGGTTAGTACCGGTGGTCAATTCCAAATCTTCAATCCTATAATACCCAGTGCTATCCGTAAGGGTCCAGTAATCCTTAATCCCTACCCAAACATTTGCTTGTGGATTGCGGTCTCCATCCAAGATATACCCTTCTACTCGCTGGTACCGATGACTCACACCGTAGTCCCACACCTCAGAGGATTTTCTGCCATCCTCATACTTAGCAGTCAGCTTGTACTCCACCACTTGGTTGGGTGGAGATTCGTGGAGAAAGGCCCGCTGCTCATTGGGAAGTTCAAGGGTGGTCCATGTACCTGAACTTGAAGTCCGGTGCGCCAGGATAAAGGTGACATCGGTGTACTCAGGGTAGCTCCAGGCCACAAAGATTTTTCCTTTAGCGTCCTTACTGGCTGTTAGTACAGGCTTTTGTATCACGGCATCATTGGCCGACAAGGTAGGCGCGGAAGGAATTTGTAAACCCGGATTCGGTACCGTAGCCCCAGAGTAGGGTTTGGTTATAGCAGGGGAAAGGTACAGGCCTTCATCCGTGTGTTTGTAAACCCGCATCCCTAGGGCTCCATTTGCCAGTGTGGGGTTCGGGTGTCGGAACTGGGCCAGTGGGAATGGTAATTCTGCAGCCTCGGTCAGCGATTTTTCTAAGGGAATCAAATCACCCACCTCCGTTACTAGTGCGATACCATCCCATGAGGAATGGTGTAGGATATCTTGGTGTAAAATCACATCTACCAGCACATTACCATCCACGTTTACTGCTACCTGACTTACAACTTGGTTCGTAGGAAGGTCCGGATAATGGGTGGTTTCTGAGGCCATCGTATGGTTCTCCTCCGCCAGCGAATGTGCTGCCAGGGTGTAGAGATAGTTCATCCCCGGAAAACCCAAACTGTCCAACAAGGAGTATTGCCCCAATCCCGTTTGGTGAGGTAGGATGGCTACTATGTGGCTTTCCTGGGAGTTGGTATTCGTTCTATGTACTGTGAATGAATGGATAGGGTCTGTTACCGGATAGGACCAGTCTATTGATAGAATGCCTTCTGAAGTGGCGGCTACGGTGAAGTCGTTTACCCCAGTAATGCCGGGCATGATGGCCTGTACGGAATCTACTACGCTTACCTGCACGGTATCGTAGGTGGCGTTGTAATGATAAGCTTGGAACCGGTAATTCTGCTCGCCCATCATGGCCCCGTAATCTATGTAGGAGATGGCATTGGATAGAATGGTCACCAAGGAATCGTTTCGATACACATTGGTGTAGGCTACCGTACCGGTAGGTAGGGTAGGGGTAGTCCAGTCAAAACGAATTCCGTTGGCATTGTTTTGGCCGTTCACCGTCAGGTTTTGAATCAGATTCTGGGTGAACACCTCGGGCAGGTTCACATCATAAGTCACAAAACCCAAATTTGAATCCCATTCGGTACGAGACAGAGAGAACGCATTGGGAGAAAGGGTTGACTCACCCACCAATCCAAAGTGAGCCGTCGCCCCATAGTACAGGCCAGACAGGCTAAACTCCCCATTCGCATCCGTAGTTAGGGTCTGTAAGGCTGATTGGGTGGGAGCGTCGGTCAGTGATAGGGATACCGAAGGCAAGGCATACTCCCCCTGAGCAGAGATGAGGGTGCCGGACAAGGTACCGTTTGGTTGTAGTTGGGCCGAATCCGCCTGAGAAAGACTAAAGATTCCATTTTCGACAATTACAGCCCGGTATTGATATTTATCCCCGTAGAGCATGAGGGTATCCGTATAGGTTTGCTCTACTACAGGTACATAGGCCAGCAGGGTACCGTTTCTTTCCAAACGCAAGGTATCATAGCCTGCATTAGTAAGGGCGGTTTCGTCCCAGGCAAATGTAACCCCGCTCTCGTCCGTATTGGGAGCTATAGAGGTTACAAAATCCAATAGAGTCAGAGGCGCGGTAATCGCCTCAAATTGGGTGTCAATGGTACCGCTGGCCATTTGAGTGTAAACGGGTTGGGCGGAGTAGGTATAGGAATTGCCTCCCTGTAGGAGGGGGGCATCCCCATGAGTATAGGTGTCCGTTACCGTAAAGGCCTCATACCCAAGAGTGTTGGGGTCGGGATCTACCGTGGCTATCAACCAGGATTCTTCCCCTAGCTCCCGGTACACCCGGTACCGGTCAGCCTTGGTACTGACCGGGGCTACGTCTACCTCTATCATGTAGGGGGTGCCAGGGTTGGCGGTGGCCGTTATCCCTGGTGCACCGGGATGCGAAAAGGTGGCCCAGTCTTGTGAAGAAGAAAGCAGCCGTCCGCTACCCACTTCGTATAAATTGGCGGTATAGGTGCGGGTAGCCCCGTGAACCTCGGGTTTTTCAAGCCAAACGGATACTGCCTGCGTTTTTTCGGCAGTAATAAAATCATAAGCCGTGCTCCACCGTATGGGGTGCTGAGTTTCGTTGGCCGTTTGTAGGGTCAGTACATTACTATGGATATCGTCTGCGGGGCTCAGATCCTGATTGGCAAAGGTCCATTGGGCTAGCAAGCCGGGTACAGGGGCATCAAAGAGGTGGTCATAATCCAGAGCTACCTGACTGGCCGTACGGGCTTGGTCCCACATCCGGATCATTCCCATAGATCCGTTCGTGTTTCCATGCCTGATATCCGGGAGGCCATTCAAGGGTTGTCCAAAATTTACAGCTGCATTTAGGCTTCCGTTTGCTATAGGATGCGTATATCCCACTTCACTGGTACCTACCTTGTACATCTCCGCCGGAGCACCGTTGTAGTAAACAGCCATTTGGCTTCCGTCATAAGTTACCGACAAGTGAGTCCACTCTCGCCAGTCAGGGATATTGCCTTGCCAGCGGAATTGCTCCCCATTAAATTCGGCAATTAAAACCTTAGACGTTCGGTCTGTCATCAGTTGCACCGCTCCATCGTGGTAGAGGTGATGATAATGAGTGCTATAATGGGGGCTGCTTCCATCAAAATTGAACCACATCTCGATGGTCCAGGTATCCAAAGCACCAAGGTTGGATTGAGCATACACCCCGCCTCCATCTTGATACGTCCCCGTGACGTCCAGAGCGTAATCAAAAAGTAGGTCACTCTCTGCTACATCCGTAAGCGTAATGGTCTCCTGATACACCACCTCATTTAAGCCCTCATCAATAATTTCTACATAGGCCGCCTGTTGATCCAGGTTAACCAGAAAGTGATTGTCGAAATCGTACTCGAAGGTTACGGTAGCCTCATTGTCTGAGGTGGCAGAGAAGTTGAAGCCCTTGGTGTGCCCCATGACCATGGTAGTAGCTCCCAAAAAGGAACCACCATCGGCCAGGCTGAAGGGGACGATGTAGTAGGTATATGGAGTGAAAAGCTCCAACTCCAGGTCGGTATAGGTGGTCAATTGCTGGCCTTCAATTACTGCTAAGGGGTAGGGTCCATTTAGGTCTTCCCGAAAGATCAAATACCCTTCAGCACCGACTACCCCGGTCCAGTTAAGAACAATTTGGCTGGTAAATTCTAGATTGGAGGCCGTGAAGCTTCCTACAGCCTGGCTGCCATCGTAGCGGCCAAAGTACATGTCTGCTTGTAACTGATTGGCCATCAGGAATACCTCAGGCGTGGAGCCGTGTAGGTTCCTGATCTCATCACCAAATACGTGCATGCGCAGGAAGGACTGGCCGTCTAGTTCCCCGAGAAGGTAATCGCCCAGGTTTAGCTGGGTAGCCGACGAAGCTCCCGTGGCAGAGTGCACTTGAAAGTCGGTACTGTTGTGGCTGCTAACGAAGGCAAGGGTTTCACCCTGCCAGTCCAGCAGAATCACATCCGAGAGCCCACCAAAGCTAGGCGGCTCTTGGGCGAAGGCGGCTGAAGTTACCACCCACAAGCAGGCGGTCAGCAGCATAGTATATATAGTTAGTATGTGTTTTTTCATGATGTTGGAAGATTTTGGGGAGTAGTCCATTTTTCCCCTCCTTGAAGAAGGAGGGGTGCCCAAAGGGCGGGGTGGTTTTAAGTCTTTATCGATAAGGCTTTAACCCCTTCCGGCCTCCGGCCACCTTCCCCTGGGTAGGGGAAGGAATTACACTAATCCCATTTCCAAAAAGGCTGTACGCTCCCCGTTCGGTGAGGTAAATCGTCGATTTTGGGGTGCAATGGCCGTTTTGTTTTATTTCTGATTTTGTTCCAACAAGGCCGATACCAAGGCGCGTAGCTCCGCGTTGCTGGCTTCCAGCTCGGCTAGACGGGCATCCTGGGTATCCAGGCGATCTTTCTGGGTGGTGTTGGTTTCTTCTAGTGCAATACTGTAGAGGGTGAGCTCCTCAATCTTACGGAGCAGCGTTTCGTTTACCTCCGTTTGCACGTAGCCCGTTTCGGCTACCTCTTCGGCGCTCATTACCTCAGGCAGGTGGCCGTTGGCATCGATAAAGCCTTTTACCTCACTCAGGCTACGAAGGGTGTAGTCCTCGGCAAACACATAGTCGGCCCAGCTTTCGGTGGGTGAGATTTGCAGCTCCTTTACTTTGGCCGCGCCATATACGCGTAGGTCCGTTAGGGTGTTACCTGTGGAGCCGATCGTTACTTCATCCGCGAAGGTACTGGTACCGCTAACAGCCAGAGTGCTACCCGCCGTAATTGCCCCAGAGAACTTACCGGTTCCGGCTACGTCTAAGGTAGCCGTGGGGTTAAAGCCACCGCCTACGGCTAGCTCACCGGTGGGGCTCATGCGCATACCGGCTGTCCCATCATAACGGAAGTCCAAGAAATTACCTCCAGCAAAGGAAATGGATGCATTCTGGCTTCCGCCATTTAGTTCAACATAGTTGGTTCCGTTGGTTGCACGGATGTATCCATTCACATCCAGGGTCCGCAAGGGATCAATATCACCAATGCCCACATTACCGTCACCCGTTACCCGCATGATCTCTCCCGCATGGTGACTTTGGATCAAGTAATCATCGTCATGATTGTCGCCAAAATAGGTAACCAGGTTGAAGGAATTGGTGCCTCCCGCGGCACCACCACGATTCACCATGCCAAAGAATGCATTATCATCGCCGGATGCCATGGAAATACCCTTGGTATTGCTATAGTTGATCCAGGGATAGTTGGTGGAATTAATCAATCCTTTACTGACAAAAATGCCATCGGTAGTGGAGTTGCCAGTGATGGATAGCCCGCCATTCATGGAGGCAAGCCCCGTTACGTTCAGGGTGCCTCCCACGGTGAGGTTGCTGTTGAAATTACCAGTTCCGTTTACATCCAACATGGCTGTAGGCTGGTAGATGCCTCCTATGCCTACCCCCGCCCCGGTAACTGACATGGCATGGGTGTTCCCAATATCTCCAAAACTCTGTGCATCATTCCAGAGGAGGAAGTCGATACCATTGCGCTCAGGATTCCCCGAGTCATGGTGGCGGGTGCTTATGGCATGCGAATGGTTGGTAGTATTGTTTAACGAAAACAATAACTGAGTTTTTCCACCGTCATTGTTCCCATTATTCCCCCCGCGCAGGCGTAGTAACTGGCTGGCTGGCGTTGGGCTTATGTCCAACCCAGCCGTAGGGATCGTTAACCCGAGGCCTACCAGCCCCACATTGTTGATGCGCATCCGTTCGATTCCGTTGGTGCCAAACTTGAGATTGTTATCGGCGTAGTTGAACACGTAGGCCTCATCACTTGTATTGATACCGACATTCAGGGTAGGCCCACCATTTACTCTGAACCTTGCATAGGCGTCAGTATTGGCCGTGGAGTTCAGGAAAAAATTTCCTTCCTGGGTAAACTTAAATCGGTTATCACCCAAGTCATTATAATTAATATTTGTACTACTCATGTAGTTGAACCGTAGATCACGCGTACCCCGATCCATATACAGAAGCCAATCGGAACGGTTGCTCGACGAACCTGAGTTGGTGACCAATCGAAGACCAGCATCTTTGTAGCCCATATTGCTATTGATGACAATCACATCTTCCGGTATGTTGAGGTAGGAGGAAATCTGTGCCTGGGCGGTTTGGCTAAAGGCTAGCAGACCTACCAATAGGCCTAGGGCGAGTACCATGGAGGCACCTCGTCCAGAGGGTTTGATTTGTTTGTTCATTGTACTAAGGGTTATACATGTTGTGTTTGAAAAGTCGATAGAGGTGTCCGGCATACCGGAGGTAGAGGGCATAGAAGAGCCCTGAGTGGCGTGTAATGACATAGTAGTAGGGTTTAATATGCTACAAATATCACGGGCCTGAGCCAATAGTGAGGCATACCCTAGGGTAACAAAGAGGTAGCCCAGTGGGTAGCAAAAGGATATCACCATATTCTGGTATTCAATCAATCCCAAATTGGTTTATGTCCTGACTGTCAGGGTGTTAGTTGTTTTAGCGTAAGAAAACAGGGTAGCAAAAGGATAGCATAGGCGTAATGAGGGATGAGGGGCGAGGAGATATCGCGGTCTTACGGCTGTGTGTTGGCTTTGCCTGTTGGGAGGCCGTGAGCACCGCTAGAGAAGGGGCGCGTGGCTAATTGAGGGACAAGGGTTAAGGTACAAGGAGGTATTACGGTCTTAAGGAAGCCTTGCAGGGAGGGAGGCCGAGTGCACCGTTAAGGAGGGGGGAGGTTTTAGGTGAAATGATCAGCTAGATGAAGAGCCTCAGCCGTGGAGGGCTTCCCGGGGCTCGTAGGCTTGGTTTAGGTTCATTAGGAGCGCCTGCGGCGCTAATCGGTTTGGAGTCGATCACTATCGCGGTCTTACGGCTGCGTATGGGCCTTGCAGGGAGGGAGCCCGTGAGCACCGCAAAGCAAAGAATCGTGGCTAAATGAGGGACAAGGGGTAAGGTACAAGGGACAAGGAGGTATTGCGGTCTTACGACTTTTGGGAAGCCCTGCGAGGTGGGAGGCCGTGAGTACCGCTAGATGGGGGGAAGTGGTTTTAGGTGAAATGATCGGCTAGATGAAGAGCCTCAGCCGTGGAGGGCTTCCCGGGGCTCGTAGGCTTGGTTTAGGTTCATTAGGAGCGCCTGCG
>JBCBHI010000052.1:0-12999 GCA_038525885.1 Bacteroidota bacterium | reverse complement strand
CACCACCTGTTTCAAGGCCTCTCCCTGGGCTTGCAATTCTGCTTGAAAACTATCCCAGGTATACTCTTGCCAATCATTAGCTAACCCCGCAATCAATTCGGAAACTTGGACTTCGGTAGCAGCCAACTCCTTAGTTTCAGCTTCTATTTCCTGCTCCAGCTCACCCAATCGCTCTTCTATCTGGGCCAATGCTTGGCGTTGTTCTGCCCTGGCTCGGTCCGTCTGGCGCAATGCCTTCTCCTGCCGCTCTATCTCATGCTCCAGGCCCTGGTTTTCGGGCGGCATCTGGGTCGCATATGGGTGATGCTCTGCACCGCAAAGGGGGCAAGGCTCACCCTCTACCAGCTTTGCCCGGTAATCTTCCAACTGGGCCGATTGCTGTTGAATCACCAGATCTTTCCTAAGCCCGGAAACCTTCAATTCCAATACTTCCACCTGGTGGTCTAGCTCCTTTATCGCCTTGGGAAGGGGACCCTTTCGCTCTTGCAGCTGACCCAAACTTTTTCGTTTCTTTTCTATCCCGACCCTGATCCTCTCGATAGCCTGCGCCCCTTCTTTCCACCGCTGGCCCTTGGCTACCAAACCCTGCAATTCCGCTTGGCCGGCATCCAGATCCTCCATCCATGCCTCTGGCAAAATGGCCGCGGCCTTCACGTGGTTTATTTGTAAAGCTTTCTGTGCTTCCAAAGCCAACCTACGCCCTTCGGTGGGCTCTTGACTAGAGAAGTTGATGTCCAGTTTCGTGGCCAAAGCCTGCCCTCGCTTACTCGCCTCACTGTAGCTTACCCTAGCCGCCTTTCTGGCATCTTCCAGTTCCCCTACTCGGCTTTCCAGTGTCTCTAGCGCATACAGCTGGTCCTCGGCAGGAACATCCGAACCCACCACCTGGCCTAGCTTACTATGAGCTTCGGCAATAGCCTGATGCGCTGCCGCCTCTCGCTGCTGCCAGTCCTCTGCTTGAGCATCCAATTGGGTGAGCCTTTTTGCTGACTGCTGCCAAGCCGTCAGGCTCTCCGCTTGCGGTAGTAGCTCTTCGTGCTTACTCAGTGCCTCACCTCGTTCTTCTTCAAATGCTTGCCACTGTTCCCCGGCACGTTTTTCAGCCTCTTCACATTCTTTTACCTCCTCACCCAACTTCAAGAACCGCTGCTTATCCTGCATCTTACTTTGCCAATGGCGCAATTCAGCATTGGCCGATGCCAAGCGGCCATCACAATCCTCAACCTCCTTAACCAGGGCAGTATAGGCCTCTTCTTCCATGCGCTCCGTCACCAAGCCACGTTCTCGGTCTAGCAAGCGCTCTAGTTCCTGCCCAAACTCCTTGTTCTTCTCAAAGGCCTTCCTGCCAATCAACCGATAGATTTCACTACCTGTGATTTTTTCCAGCAGCTTACCCCGTTCATTTTTATCGCTCTTCAGAAAACGGGCAAACTCTCCTTGAGCCAACAGCATAGACCGGATAAACTGATCATAATTCAGTCCGATAAGCTGTTCGTTTTTGCCCGGCACCTCGCTCTTTTTCAGGTCTATTAGCTGCTGAGCCTGGCAGTCAAAAACCTCCATTTCGTGGTCCTTCAGACTCCCAGTACGCGCCTTGGCTATACTCCACCGGCTTATGTACCGTCCCCTCCTGCCGCTAAACTCCACTTCCGCCCAAGCCTCCGAGGTATTCTCCGTCAGAATTAGCCCCGTCTTCTGGATCAATCCTTTACTAATGGCACTTCCGAGACGCGGTATTCGGTTGTATATCGCTAGCGAAATCACATCCAACAGCGTGGTTTTACCCGCACCCGTGGGGCCCGTGATGGCAAACAATCCCGCATTCCTTAAGGGCAATTGATCAAAATCAATAGCATGCTGCCCTCGTAAAGAGTTGATGTTCTTGAAAGTCAGTCGGTGGATTTTCATGCTTCGCCCTCCTGTTCCTGATATACCTCTTCCAGCACCGCATCAAAGGCCTCAAATAGTTGGGCCTGAGAATCCTCAGACAATTCTTCTCGCTCAATTCTCCGTTCCAGGACCTCCCGGGGTTTCAAATCTTCCAAGAACACCTCCTTACCGTACAACTCGTGGGCGCCCGATACCTGCTGTTCAAATTGGACTCGGTACTTCACAATTTCTGCCTTGGGGTGTTCCCAGCCTAGCACCAGAGCTTCCAGCTCAACCACGCACTGCGGATCGTATTGGGTTTCTATCAATTCAATTTCAATTAGGCAGGGCAACGGATCTTGTTTTTCCTCAATTCCACTCAACTGGCTGCGGATACTAGCCAAGTCTCCCCGTAGTCGTTTCAGAGTGCGAATTGGCGGAATGGGAACTGAAGTTAGGCTAAGCTCATGATCGGAATATTCGCCTACGATCACTCGCTTTTTGTCTTCTCGCTCGCTGAAGGAGAGAGCCACCGGACTCCCGGAATATTGCACCCGGTCCGAGCCCCCAATTTTCTGAGGCCGGTGTATGTGACCTAGGGCCAGGTAGCTAAAGGTATCAGGGAAGCGGTTGGCTTCGAAGCCAGCAAGGTTACCCACTTGTATTTCTCGCTCGCTGTCGGAAGTCACCGCCCCATGAGTAAACAGATGGCCCATACCCAACAGCGGCAGATTGGGAAACTTCTCCTGTGCCAAACGAGCCACATTTTGAAATACCTGCGCAATCCCCTCCTTCACAGCTTCTAGCCGATCCTGATCTTCCTGTAGGACAAGCCCTGATCTCAAATCAGCATCTCGCAGGAATGGTACAGCAGCCACTACTGCCACCGGGTTTTCATCTGAGTCAACCACCGGAAAAAGGAGGTCTTCCATATTCTGAGGGAGGCCGCCTACTACCTCTACGCCCATGGCCTGGAGCAGCGCTTGGGGTGCATTCAGCACCTGAGGCGAATCATGATTGCCTCCAGTTACAATTACCTGGCAACCTAAACGGTGCAATTCCACCAATACCTCATAGTACATCCTGCGTGCCTCACTACTAGGGTTAGCCAGATCAAACACGTCACCAGAGATGAGCACCAAGCGGATACGCTCTTGGGGAATTATTCCCAAGAGCCAATCAAAAAACAACCGATGGTCTTCCTGCAGATCCTTCCCGTGTAGCCTTTTCCCCAGGTGCCAGTCGGCGGTATGTAAAAACCGAAAACCCATAGCCAAAGGTAACATGGCCCCGACCAGTGGCCTATTCCCCAGCCAAATTGTTAGACTGAAAAGCCACCTATTTGCGAAAGAATAGTTCAGTTTTTCTATACAACTCACTCAATTAAATTGCATTTATCGAACAAAAACGATCATTCGTCTAATCCAGAAGAAGTAAAGACAACAAACTGCCAGGATTTTCGCTCATTACATAAGAGAAACGAATGAATTTTGGAAACGAGTACTAACAACACGAGTATGATTTCTAAGCTTTGTGAGCGGTTGCAAAGTTTAGTTTGGTGGGACGACCAACACCGCATGAAACTTACCTTTCTTAGTGGTGACGAGGTGGATTGGAAAGGGCATGTCTGGGCCCGAACGGCAGAGGCTCTGCTTACGGGCAAGTTTCATATTCAGTATGATAAGCCCGCCAACGCGCTACGCATCCATCTTCAGCTAGACGGTACCAATTGGGGGTTCTACACCGTGCGTATGCACGAGGACTTCATGGAATTCATTCCTCTCCAATCCGGCAAAATCCTCACCTTTTATCCTACCATTCCCTTCGTGCCTGCCTCCCGGGCTCATTATTCTTTTGCCTAAAATTTCGGTCAATCAAGGAAAATTCCTGACCCCATTTCCCTATTAAATAATCGCAACCAAGGCCACTTGGTTTCGTAGCTTTCCTACCTTTACTTTGCCCTTTGGGATTTTTCGAAAAGCCCCAAATTTTCACGGCATACACCTATTCTGGACAAATCATACAAACCATGATGGTCTGGCAAGAAGTGTGTAAACAGGCAAACGTATACAAGGATGAAACGTGTGGTCATTACGGGCATGGGAGCCCTTACTCCAATTGGTAACTCGGTAGAGGAATTTTGGGGAAACCTGATTGAAGGGAAAAGTGGTTCTGCTCCCATTACCTACTTCGATACCACGGAGTACAAGACAAAATTTGCCTGCGAACTAAAGGACTTCTCCGTTAAGGATCATTTAGACAAACAGACCATTCGCCGGACTGATCCTTATACCCAATATGCACTTATTGCCGCCAAAGAGGCCCTTGAACAAGCGGGAGTATCTACTGAGAACATCCCTGCCGAATCCATGGGGGTTATTTGGGGTTCTGGCCAAGGTGGCTTATACACTATAGAAGAAGAGTTGCGGGAGATTGTTCGCAATGGTGAGCATCCCCGGTTTTCTCCCTACTTTCTGCCTAAAATGCTCGCCAACATGGCTTCCGGTGTGCTTTCCTTGCACTTCGGACTCAAGGGCATGAGCTATACCACCATTTCAGCCTGTGCTACCAGCAATACGGCCATTATGGATGCCTTCAACTACATCCGTTGGGGCAAACTTCCCGTCATTCTTACGGGGGGTTCTGAATTCGGCATTACCACCGGCTCGGTAGGCGGGTTCAACGCTCTGCGGGGTTTGAGTACCCGCAATGACGATCCGGCTACGGCCTCCCGGCCCTTCGATGGCACCCGTGATGGCTTTGTGCTTAGTGAAGGCGCTGGTGCCCTCGTATTCGAAGACTATGACCATGCAGTAGCGCGTGGGGCCACCATCTACGCCGAAGTAGTGGGTGCCGCCATGACTTCCGATGCCTACCACCTCACTGCCTCACACCCTGAAGGTGAAGGGTCTTCGCGGGCCATGAACCTGGCTCTGGAAGACGCGGGCATCCCCGCCTCTGAAATAAGCTATGTAAACATGCATGCTACCTCTACTCCACTGGGCGACGCTAGTGAGGTGCATGGCCTGAATACTGTTTTTGGTAAGAGTTCTGAGAACCTGCATGCCAGTGCCATCAAATCTATGATTGGTCACATGCTGGGAGCCGCAGGAGCCGTAGAAGCCATTGCCTGTGTGCAGGCCCTTCGCCACGGTATCGTTCCTCCTACCATCAACACTACTGAGGTAGACCCCAATATCCCTACCGATATTGATCTTACCTTGGGTAAAGCTGTTTCCAAAGAGGTAAATTTCACGATGAACAACAATTTCGGTTTCGGAGGACACAATAGCATCAGTATCTTTAAACGTTGGACTTAATAACTCCAGCGTTTATTTTAGATACTACCCAATGAAAAACACCTTAATTCTCAGCCTGGCCCTAGCCCTGCTGCCCAGTTTAGTGTGGGCTCAGGAGTCCACTCCAGAAGATTTATATCTGGCCTACACCCTGCGTGGTGGTATAGAAATAACCACCTTTGAGATTGGTAGCAGGATTCAGCTATGGGAGTATGGACAAAGCGGAAAACGGGTAGAAAGAATAGTAGATGTCATCGATGGATTTGTGGTGCTTGAGAAAAGCGGTCCCATCCCGATGGAAAATATTCGACAAGTAAGCCGGCTTTCTGACTGGCAGAAAAAACAAATACGGACCGCCCAGATAGGATCCGCCGTTAGTGTAGCCGCCTTCTTTGGCAGTATTGCTTTGTTTAATAATAGTTTCGGGGTGGGAGAAACAATAGGCGCATTGGGCGGATATATGACCGCGGCCCTGGCCCCTTCTCTCTTCGCAGCACAGTTTTTAGTGACCAGAAGGTACCGGAGTAACTCCAATTATTATTTCACCAAAGGGCCTCTAGAAGCCCAAGAAATGGTTCCGGAAGAATCCAGCCCCATTTCCCGTCCTCCACTGGCGGAAAGAAATACTCGAGAGTATGTCTCCAAACGTCAAACCTGGGCTACGAATATGCCCCGGATAGCCCTCTCCCTTACTTCCAATGGAGACGGGAGTTTCGCGCCCCAAATTGAATATCTGCTGGGCCCTCGGTTCAACGTAGGCCTCTCCGCCAATCCCTTGTTCCCAGTTTCCTTCAACGTGGGCGGTAAGTATTATTTTTCTTATTACGAACCCAAAAAATGGAACGTATACTACAGCGGGAAGATAGGGGTTTGGAACTCTCTATTTCGACTGCTGGAAGCTACCGGAGGCTACGGCGGAGTGGGTATAGAGCGCTACAACGGCAAGAAGTTTTTCTGGAGCGCCCAACTGGGAGCTTGGATTGATCCCTTCAGTTCGGACATCATACCTGAAGTTTCAGGAAGTATCGGTATCCGTTTCAAAAACTAATACCTGTCATTGATGCCCTCTACCCGAAAATAAGGGTTGGGACCATTTTCTCACCGAATCTATGAGCGCAGTGTTTTGGGAGGACAGATCCACTTCGGTTAGGGTATTGATTTCAGGCTGCCCGGCATCCACCCAGCAGGTAAACCAGAAATCAGCCACCATCTGAATGCTAGCCCGCATCCTCCGTTCTACCATTCCGGCTAGCGCTTCATGATAAGCCCTGGAAAACTCCTCTGAATACACGCGAGTGGGCACTCCCATACGGTCGCCAAAGCCAAATTTGTGATCCACTCCTAACCTTGCCGTAATTTCTCGTTCGAATAGCAATACAGAATCCAAAGCAGCGTGAGATAACCGTATGGCAGTCCAAGCGGTTTCTGCCGGATCAAACAAGTATTGGGCCTGGCCAATCCAAAGGTTGTATTCCTCCGCAAATAACTCAGGCAGGCGACTTTCCCAAAGCCCATGGATACCGTGCTGACCTGTCAATTGCCCATTATAGTTTTCCGTAGAATGTAGCGGAACATTGGCATCCCCAATGTAATGCCCCAAATCACTACTTAGCCTGAGAATAGCCTCCGGATCTCGGTTCTTGAAGGCCTCAGTAAGGTAGAATTTGTACCGCTGAATGGTCCACGGCACAATGCCGTAAGCCCGTAGGGTGTCTTCTCCTACCTTATCTACGGCCTCCAGCCAATATTTGGGCAGGTATTCGAATACAGAGTCTCCGTAGACATCAGCATCTAAGAAATGATTCTCTTCCTCGCCCTCCACTGCATAGCGTCTTCGGTCGGGGTTCACTGCGTTCTCTTCTATGTACCCCAAGTGATGTTTATAAAAACCGAACATCTCGGGCGGCAGCGAGAATACTGCCTGCCTGTTAATCATCCTGTGCGCATAAAAACCCCAACCGGGCGCTCTCGTTCCTGAACTCAATAAGCACAAGAGTGTTAGTAAAAGCGTTATTCTCAGGCTGGTCATGCAAAACAGCAGTTAGAACATTACCCCACTATAATAAGTGTTTTCTAATGATTTTAATGAAAAACCTAGCTACCACTGGCTCAGTGAATCGTCTGTCTTATTGTCCCTAGGTTGGTATTTCCGATCTTTGCATCAGCACCCAGGGATTCTTCCCTCAGAATCATTATTCAACCAAGGGATACCACGCACCCATACCCCTATAATTTGATCGGCTATTTGAATGACGGAAAGGGTGGTCAAAGTAATAGAGGCAGCCAAGGTCATAAATTGCAGAAAATCAAGAATTTACTAGCAGGGCCTTGCTGGGATTTAGAATTGTCGTATATTTGCACTCCCAATTCCAGGAGTAGCATTTTCGCAATAAAGATATGGCAAATCACAAGTCTGCACTGAAGCGCATCCGTTCTAACGAAGCAAAGCGCCTACGTAACCGGTACCAAGCCAAAACTACGCGTACCTACGTAAAACGCCTGCGTGCGACCAAAGATCGGAATGAAGCGGAAGAATTGTACAAAACTGTGGCGGGCATGCTAGATAAGCTTGCTAAACGCAACATCATTCACAAGAATAAGGCTGCCAACAACAAGTCGAAGTTGCGCAAGCTGGTGAACGCACTGTAAGATTTCCGAATTTCAAGGTATCTTGGCCTTGTTCCCTTAGGAGCAAGGCTTTTTTTGTTTGACCTCACTTAACCTATGGCTGATTCCGATCCCGGAAATCTAAACATCCTCAATTGGGCCGAAGACGACCGGCCGCGTGAGAAGCTGATCCAGAAAGGAAAAGCTGCCCTTTCTGATGCCGAGCTCATCGCTATTCTGCTAGGTTCAGGCACACGGTCATTGAGCGCCGTAGAACTCGCCAAGTTGATCTTGAAAGAGGTAGACCATAACCTTCATGACCTGGCTAAGCTTACGGTGACGGACCTCATGAAATTTAAGGGGGTTGGGCAGGCCAAGGCCATCAGCATAGTTAGTGCTTTAGAAATAGGAAGGCGGCGCACGGAGGCTCCCTTACCCAAACGCCCCGAACTCAAAACGGCCTTGCAGTTCTACCGCTACCTGAAAGTATTTATGCTGGATCTGCCCCACGAAGAGTTTTGGGTAGTGGCGCTCAACTCTGCCAGCCAGGTCATCCACCGGGAGCGCATCAGTGCCGGAGGGCTCAACCGGACCATTGTAGACGCCAAGATGGTGTACAAGGTGGCCCTGGACCACCGCGCGGCGCAACTATTGGTGGCCCACAATCACCCTTCTGGTGAAACCAAACCCAGCAAACAAGACAAGATATTGACAGAAAACCTGACCAAAATTGGGAACTTGCTGGACTTACCTGTGGTAGATCATCTTATTTTTGCGGACAACGAATATTTTAGCTTTCGTGATGAAGGATATATCTAATCGATTATTTCTCTTGCTGGGCAGTTGGGTAGTTTTCACGGCCTGCTCGGCCAACTACGCCGAAATACTAGAGAAGGAACGTGCCCAAAAGGATGAGGAAATGCAAAATGAGGATTCTCCGATCCCCTCATGGGAGCAAGAGAAGTTCACAGGCTTATCCTATTACCCCATAGATGAAACCTACCGGGTGGTAGCTACCATAGAGCGTATTCCGGTAGGGCAGTATTTCACGGTGTCCATGACTGATGGTAGCCGCGAGCAATACCAAAAGTTTGGCTATGCCGTATTCGACTTGTTAGGCAAGGAACATCGCTTGCTGTTGCTCAAGAATCCGCGCGAGCGCAACCAATTGTTTCTCGCCTTTACTGACCTTTCCAATGGCAAAGAGAGCTATGGAGGGGGTAGATATTTGGATTTGGAATACAACAATTCCGGCAAAATCCCCATTGACTTCAATCGCTCCTACAATCCCTTTTGCGCCTATAGTGGTCAATACGCCTGCCCTATTCCCCCGGCAGAAAACCACCTGAATATCCCCGTACCGGCTGGCGAAAAGCTTTTTGAAAGTGCCTCCTGAGGACCCACAATTTTACAAGGGGTATTCTTAGCCGTAATTGTCCTGGAAAGTGAGGGAATTGGTTATTTTTGCCGCCTCATTACCCAAATTTCGGCATGAAGATTTCCTACCGCTGGTTACAAGAATATATCGACTTACCTCCTCACACCCTGGCTGAACTAGACGATCAGCTAACCCAAACGGGGCTGGAGGTAGAAGGCATCGAAAAAGTAGAGGCTGTACGCGGTGGCCTCCAGGGCATGGTAATCGGCGAAGTACTGACCGCCGAACAGCACCCCAATGCGGACAAGCTGCGTGTGACTACCGTAGATATTGGGGCAGGAGAGCCTTCTCAAATTGTGTGCGGTGCGCCCAACGTAGCCTCAGGGCAAAAGGTGGTAGTGGCCACGGTAGGGGCCATGCTATACCCTACGGAGGGGGAACCCTTCAAAATCAAGAAATCGAAGATTCGCGGAGAGGTGTCTCTGGGGATGATTTGTGCGGAAGACGAAATAGGACTGGGTACGGACCATGACGGCATCATGGTGCTAGACACTGATTTGCCAAACGGCACCCCCGCGGCAGAGCACTTTCAGCTGGAAGACGACCACGCGATTGAAATTGGCCTGACGCCTAACCGGGCAGATGCGGCCTCACACATTGGGGTAGCCCGGGACCTGAAGGCGTTACACCAAACGCCTCTGAAGTGGCCGGACGTCTCTGGTTTCAAGGTAGATTCTACGGAGGGAACCTTGAAGGTACGCGTGGATAATACGGAGGCATGCCCTCGTTTTACCGGGGTGGTCATCCAAGGACTTACAGTGAAGCCGTCACCGGACTGGCTACGGAACCGCTTGCTAGCCATTGGCTTGGCACCTATCAACAACGTGGTGGACATAACCAATTTCGTGCTTCATGAAATGGGCCAACCGCTGCATGCCTACGACGTAGCAAAAATCACCTCAGGCGAGGTAGTAGTGCGGACGTTTGACGAAGGCACCAAGTTCACCACACTGGATGAAAAGGAACGGGCCCTGGCCGCCAATGACCTGATGGTAAGCAACGGTGATGAGGAAGGGATGTGTATTGCCGGGGTATTTGGTGGCATCGAATCAGGAGTAAGTGACTCCACAACTTCCATCTTTCTGGAAGCTGCATATTTCGCCCCAGACTGGGTGCGCCGTACGGTGATGCGCCATGGCCTGAAAACCGATGCGGGCTATCGCTTCGAGCGAGGGGTGGACCCTAACATGACCATCACGGCGCTGAAACGTGCGGCCTTGCTGATACAGGAAGTAGCTGGTGGAAGCATCGCCAGTGAAATCGTGGATCTCTATCCTAAGCCTATTCCTAACTTCGAGATCCCGGTCAAGTATGCGAATATCGATCGGCTGATCGGTATCCCAATGGAAAAGGATCGGGTGCATCAAATCTTGAAGGATTTGGACATCGAGCTTAGCCAGGTGACCGAAGAGGGCTTTGTGGCTTCGGTACCCCCATACCGGGTGGACGTAACCCGAGAGGCGGACATCGTGGAAGAGGTTCTCCGAATCTACGGGATCAATAATATCCCCCTCAGTGAGACTTTGGGTACTACTTACCTTGCGGAGTTTCCCGAGATTGACCGTGTTTCTGCCCGACACATGATCATCCAGACGCTGACTGGGCTAGGGTATCAGGAGTTCCTTACCAACGCACTCACCAAAAGCGCCTATGCCGAACAGGCAGAATTTCTTGAGGCTGAGAGCAGCGTACACATGCTGAACCCACTAAGCGAGGAACTGAATGTGATGCGCCAAACGATGCTATTCGGAGGCCTGGAAAGTCTGGCGAACAACATCCGGCACCGCCAAACCGCGGTACGTGGGTACGAAATTGGCCGTATTTATCAGCAGCAGGATAGGTATCAGGAATTTGGTCAGTTAGCTATTTGGCTTACGGGCGAGGTAGAGGCAGCCAGCTGGATGGGCCCAGCCAAAACGGCCTCCTTCCACGATCTCAAAAAGGCGGTACAAGCGGTCTGGGGTAAATTTAACCTCCCGGTACCCAAGAGTGTGCCGGTACACGAAGGATGGACAAGCTATGGCCTTGATTATCAGCTAAATGGCAAGACGGTGGTCCGGTTCGGGAAGGTAAAAACAGAGGTGGCTCAATTCAGCGGAGTTAACCAGGAGGTTTTCTATGCCGAGTGGGATTGGGATTTGCTTTTGCGCCGTAGAAATGATAATATCGGCTATTCTGAGGTTTCACGTTTTCCGGCCGTTCAACGCGATTTATCGCTAGTGCTAGACGGAGGGATTGCCTTCCAGGCGGTGGCTGAATTAGCGAAGAGAACGGAAAGAAAGCTCCTGACTGATATTCAGGTGTTTGACGTGTACGAAGGAGACAAAATTGAGGAGGGCAAGAAGGCATACGCCATGACCTTTACTCTGCAGGATCAGGAAAAAACCCTGACCGATAAGGTGATCGACAAAACAATGGGTCGGCTGATGCAGGCCTTTGAAAGAGATTTAGGTGCGGTGATCCGCAAATAAACGGACGAATGAGTCAAGATAAGCTGACCACTGAGGTACATGCTCTGGAACGAAAGTTGGCCCTATTGGTCAATGACCACCAAGCACTAAAAAAGGAGCATGCGAAAGCACTCGAAGAAAACGAGCAGCTGAAGAATCGTTTGCAAGACCGCGAAGAGCAAGTATCCAGTTTCAGAAATCAAATAAAAATTAATAAGATTGCTGGAAACATAGAATCGGACGAGGAGTCTAACGAAGAGTTAAAGCAGAAGATTGACGAATATATTAAGGAGATTGACAAGTGCATCTTGCACTTGAGCAGCTAATGTAAAACGTCTCCATGGGAGAACTAGCCATAAAAATTAGGATCGCTGACCGGGAATATCCCATGAAGGTGGATCCTTCCGATGAAGAAAGAGTACGTCGGGCCGGAAAATTGCTAAATGAAAAGCTGAAGCAGTATAAGGACCGATTTGGTATAGACGACAAACAGGATTTGCTGGCTATGGTAGCCTTCGAGAGTCTGACCGAGAAACTCCTGCAAGAGGAGGATACTCAGGACCGTGATGATCGGCTATACCAGAAAATTCATCAACTGAACGGAATGCTAGCCAAAGTGGTGTAAACCGCTCTCCCCATCTTCCACCCTTTCCTTTCGTACGGCTCCCGAACCACTACATATATCACATGGGAGGAGTATACATCATCGTAGCCGGTGTGGCTGGCCTAATACTGGGAGTAGTAATAGGGCAAGTTTTACTGCGCAAAGTATTCAAAGCCAAAGAGACCGAAGCAGAAGATAAAGCCAAGCTGATCATTCAGCAGGCAGAAACCAAAGCCGAGGGCATTAAGAAAGACAGAATCCTGCAGGCCAAAGAGAAGTATCTGGCGATGAAGTCAGACTTTGAGCAGGACGTAAATAAAAGGAAGAACCAACTCCAGTCTGCTGAGCAAAAGCATAAAGACCGTGAGAAGGACCTCCACAAACAGATAGAGCGCGCCAAGCGTAAGGATGCCGAGCTGGACAGCCAACGTGAAAACCTCAATGCCCAAATGGACATTGTGCAAAAGCGCAAGGATGAGTTGGAGCGGATCAAATCTCAGCAGGTATCTATGCTGGAAAAGGTGAGTAACCTTACGGCCGATGAGGCCAAAGACCAGCTGATGGCTACTTTGGTAGATGAGGCCGAAACCAAAGCAAGTTCCCACATCAAGGACATTCTGGAAGAGGCGAAGATGAGAGCTACCAAGCAGTCCAAGAAGGTAGTGATCGAGACCATCCTACGGACGGCTACTGAGCACGCCATGGATAATTGTGTGTCAGTCTTCAACATTT
>JBCBHI010000051.1:0-13026 GCA_038525885.1 Bacteroidota bacterium | reverse complement strand
GTGTCCCCTTTTGAGTGGGCACCTTCCGGATGGCCCCGAGATCCTATTGCCGTAGATGCTATCCCCGACCTAGGGGAAAATCAGCAGATTGTGGTGGCAGAATGGCCGGGCCGGTCTCCGCAGGATTTGGAGGACCAAGTCACGTATCCTTTGACCACCGCCCTCCTGGGCGTACCGGGGGTGCGGACCATTCGCAGTACTACCCTGTTTGGGGTGGCTAGCCTATACTTGATATTCGAAGAAGGGGAGGGCTTTTATGATGCCCGTTCCCGGATTCTGGAGAAACTAAGTGCCCTTTCTGGTCAGCTACCAGAAGGGGTGCAGCCTGCCTTGGGTCCGGACGCCACGGCCTTGGGCCAGGTATTTTGGTACACTCTGGAAGGGCGAGATGACCAATCCAATCCTGCAGGAGGCTGGAACCCGCAAGACCTTCGGTCGCTTCAGGATTACTACGTGGGGCCGGCTTTGGCTGCTGCAGACGGAGTGGCGGAGGTTGCCAGTATCGGCGGGTACGTCAAAGAATATCAGGTGGAGCTGGATCCGCATTCCTTGCATCGGTATGGTATCTCCCTTGCCCAAGTGATGCAGGCAGTGCGACAGAGCAACCAGGACGTGGGCGCGGGGACCCTGGAAGTGAACCGGGTGGAATATCTGATCCGGGGCCTTGGGACGATAAAGTCCGCTAAGGATTTGGAGGAAACTCTGGTAGTCAATTTTGACGGCGTACCCGTACGCATAGGAGACTTAGCCCGTGTGCAAGTGGGCCCTGCTCCCCGGCGAGGCGGGCTGGACAAGGGTGGCGCTGAGGCGGTAGGTGGAGTGGTAGTGGCTCGCTACGGGGCCAATCCTTTGGAGGTGATAGATGCGGTGAAACAGCAGATGGCACAGCTTGCTCCGGGGCTGCCCAAAACTACCCTGGCTGACGGGACCGAGAGCCAGGTGACGATTGTGCCGTTCTATGACCGTACCCAGCTCATCAAGGAAACGGTAGGCACCCTTGAGCAAGCCCTCACCCTGGAGGTGCTCATTACCCTGCTGGTAGTGCTGGTATTGGTGTGGAATATGAGAGCCAGCTTACTCATTGCAGGCATGCTGCCTTTGGGAGTCCTGGTGGCTTTTATCGTGATGCGCTACTGGGGCGTACAAGCCAACATCGTTGCGCTCACGGGCATTGCCATTGCCATTGGGGTGATGGTGGATGTAAGTGTGGTTTTTACCGAGAGCATCCTGCGAACCCAAGAGCATGCCTCCAAAGAAGGGTTGAAAACCGTCATAGTACGGGCCATGCATCAAGTGGGTCCTGCGGTAGTCACAGCCCTGGCTACTACGGTGGTGAGCTTCATTCCGGTGTTGTTACTGGAGGGGCAGGAGGGAAAGCTGTTTCGGCCCTTGGCCTACACCAAAACCTTTGCCTTGCTAGCTGCCTTGGTTTTGGGGCTTGTGGTGCTGCCCACGCTGGCGTATTTACTCTGGAGGAAGCCTAATGCCCCAAAACTTGCTAAGTATGCCCGCTTTGGGGCCTTGCTGCTCCTGTCAGGGGTCCTGTTTTACTATGCTAGATGGAGCCTGGGCTTATTGGTTTTGGGCCTGGTGGCGGTTCTGGTTGCGTACCCGCGTTTGAATTCCTCAGTACAAAAGTACCTGAGATGGGCGGGCTGGATATTTGGGCTTTCCGCTCTGGTTTGGTTGCTGGCAGGCGCCTGGTTGCCTTTGGGTGCACAAGTGTCCTGGCTGGCCAATATGCTATTTACCGCCTGCTTGGTCGGTGGTATTTTGGGACTCTCTGTTGCTTTCGTACGGCTCTATCCTATGATTTTGGGATGGTGCCTGCGCCACAAAGCTTGGTTTTTGGCTGCGCCTTTGCTGGTGTTGGTTTGGGGGCTGCTGAGCTGGAAAGGCAGCCCTTGGAGAAGCGAAGGCTCAAATAACTCTTTCCTAGCTCAGACTTTCCCAGGACTGGGTACGGAGTTTATGCCTACACTGGATGAAGGGGCCTTCCTTTATATGCCCACCACTATGCCGCATAGCGGGGTCGAGGAAAACCTCCGGGCTATTCGGTCCATTGACCAAAAGCTGGCGGCCATCCCTGAGGTGGAAACCACCGTAGGGAAGTGGGGCCGGGTAAGCAGTGCTTTGGACCCTGCGCCTATTTCCATGTTCGAAACCGTGATTCAGTATGTGCCAGAATATAGCACCGATGAGCGAGGACGTAGGATTCGCTATGCGGTAAACCGAGAAGGCGATTACCTTCTCGAATCCGGGGGCACCTTCCCGGCGCAGGCTCAGGCGGTTCCAGATCCAGCAGATCTTATTGAGGACCCGGGCGGTAAGTATTTGCGTCTTTGGCGGCCACAAATTCAGTCTCCGGATGATATCTGGCAAGAGATACAACAGGTAGCACAATGGCCCGGTCTTACTTCCGCTCCCAAGTTGCAGCCCATCGCTACTCGCTTAGTTATGCTGCAAACGGGTATGCGGTCTCCCTTTGGCGTGAAGGTTTTTGCCCCCAACCTAGAGGTGCTTTCCCGCACCTTGCAAGAGCTGGAAGGGCATCTAAAACAGGTGCCGGGAGTAAAACCCGAAACGGTGTTTGCAGACCAGGTAGTTGGTAAGCCCTACCTGGAAATTGAGTGGGACCGTTTCGCACTGGCCCGGTATGGATTGACCATGGCCCAGGCTCAGACATATTTGGTAGGTGCCATTGGGGGGCAGCCCCTTACCTACACCGTGGAGGGTAGGGAGCGGTATGCTGTACGGGTGCGCTACGCCCGTGATTTCCGGGAAGATCCTGCACAACTACAAGCGAGTTTGGTTTCCGTTCCGCAGGGTGGGCAGGTAGCTCTGGAGGAACTGGCAGATATCCGATTCGTTCGCGGTCCGCAAAGCTTGCGGAGCGAAGATACCTTTCTGGTAGGCTATGTGCTGTTTGACAAGGAAGGTACTGTGGCCGAAGGCGAAGTGGTACAACAGGCCCAGGCCTATTTGGAGGAACTGCAAACCCAAGGAAACTGGCAGGTACCGGCGGGGGTTGGGTATTCCTTTGCGGGTACCTACCAGCAGCAGCTCCGGGCCAACCAACGCTTGGCGGTAATCATCCCGGTCTGTTTAGTGGCTATTTTCCTCATCCTGTACCTGCAGTTTAGGAGCGCCGTAGTGAGCACTATGGTGTTTGGGGGCATAGCCGTGGCGTTTGCCGGTGGTTTTATTGCGCTATGGGCCTACGGCAGGCCAGGCTTTTTGGATGGCAGCCTGGCAGGCATTTCCCTGCAGCAAGTATTCCAAATCCACCCGGTCAATTTGAGTGTGGCCGTTTGGGTGGGCTTCATCGCGCTCTTCGGTATTGCTACCGATGATGGAGTGCTTATGGCTACTCAGCTGCGCAAGCGGTTTCAGCAGGATACCCCATCTACTAAAGCAGCCATCCGCTCCGCGGTAGTAGAGGCAGGCTCGCTGCGGATTCGCCCGGCTATGATGACCACCGCTACCACCTTGATCGCCCTCTTACCGGTGCTTACCAGCCCGGGTCGGGGTTCAGAAATCATGATCCCTATGGCCATCCCCACCTTCGGCGGCATGGTCTTTCAGGTACTCACCGTATTGATTGTTCCGGTGCTGTATGCCACTTGGCAAGAGGCAAAGTTGTGGATCCAAAACCGAAAGCAAGCATGAAAAGAGGATGGATATTGATCGCCCTCTTGGGTATTTCCTTGGGCGTAGCCGGGCAGACTTTAGCTGAGTTAGAGCAAATGGCCCTTTCGGCTCCACAGGTTCGTGTCGCCGAGCAGGAAGTAGATGTTCGGTTGGCCGAAGCCGCCCAAACCAGCCGCTGGGGGAACTTACAGGTAGCCGGGTCGGCCTTTGCCTCGCCTATTCAAACCAGAACCGGGAGGCAAGTGGCCAACTTCTCGCTGATGCAACCGCTGCCTTGGTTGGGCGAACAACGAGCGAAGCAAGCGAGTGCCATGGGGCAGGTTTCGGTTGCCCAAGTAGAGGTTAGTCTGTCCCGAACCGGCCAAGTGTACCAGGTCCGCCTGTCCTGGCTGGATTTATTCGATTGGCAACAGACACTGAAGGCACGCCAAGCCAAAGTGGAGAACCTAAGGGTTTGGGAGGGGCTGTTGGAAGGACGCTACCGGGCAGGGGAGATTCCTCTATCCGAGGTAGTGGCTTTGCAAACCCAACTTCGAATGGCTGAGGGAAGGTTGTCTCTGTGGAAACTAGAAGAGAACCCGCTGAAAGCTCAGCTAGAACAAGTGGTGGGTAAGTCATTACCCAACTTTACGATGCCAGACTCCTTATCTAAAGTTTCCACTGCGCTCGGGCCAGGCGCCGTTTGGGAAGAGACCCTATGGTTTCAAAAGGGAGCCGAAGAGCGAAAGGCATTGGAGGCTGAAGAGCAAGTCGTTCTTTGGCACAACCGGCCTCAACTCTCAGTCGGTACACAATACGGAATCATTGTGCCCTATGCAGAAGGACCTGAGGTAGATAATGGCCGTGACATCTGGATGCTTCCGCAGCTAAAAGTATCCGTCCCGGTGTCCTTTCAGGCTACCAAGCAGGAGCTAAAAGCTCTGGAAGCCCGCCAGTTGCAAGTATCCAGTTCCTATGAAGCACAAGAGTGGGCCTGGAAGACCCAGTGGGCCCAGGTGAGGGAGATATACCAGCAGGGGGCAGTGCAAATGCAAGAGGCCGTGGCCCTGCTCCAGCTATTGGACCAGCAACAGCAGTTGCTGACTGCAGCATTGCAACAGGACCAAGGGGCTGCGGTAAGCTTGTTACAGGTAGAAGAAGCCCGAATCGAAGCCCGATTACAGTATCAGCTGGGCCTGACTGCCCAATGGAGGGCATCATGGTTCGCAGAATATCTATTGGCTGGCAGCAGCCAGGAAGGAGGAGAGAAATGACAAGAAATCAAATCATAGGCATGGTAGTGGGCTCCCTTCTATTGGGGGGTGTCGTAGGGTTTGCCTTACGGGGCGGGGGAGGACAGGAGCAAGACTTGCATTCCCACGAGGAAGAAGAAGGTATCTACACCTGCTCCATGCATCCGCAGGTACGGCAGCAAGGAGAAGGGCTGTGCCCAATTTGCGGTATGGATCTCATCCCGGTGCTGTCTGGTACTACTATGGGCCAGTCTGCCATCGATCAGGTAAATATGACCGCGGAGGCCAAAGCCCTGGCTCAGGTACAGACCGTACCCGTGAGGTACCGGCCACTCGCAAAAAACCTACAGCTGGCTGGCTCTATTGCCGTAAATACCGATCAGGTACAGACCGTGCCTGCATGGTTTGGTGGGCGGGTGGAGTCCATGGTGCTTTCCCAGGAAGGGGACGAGGTACAGCGTGGCCAGCAGATTGCTAGGTTGTATGCACCAGAATGGGTAACGGCACAGCATGAGCTTTTGGAAGCTCAGAAGGCTGGCTCCGAAAGAACGGACTGGTTAGAGGCCACTAAGCAGAAACTCATTAATATCGGAGTTAGCCCCCGGCAGATTGCTCAGGTACTTGCCCATGGGGAAACAAGCCCCTTTTGGACCGTACAAGCACCTGCTACGGGGGTGGTGTTAGGCACTCCGGTGCGGGTAGGGGAGTACCTGCAAGCAGGAGAGAGCGTATTCACTTTGGCCTCTTTGGATAATATCTGGGTAGAGCTAGAAGCCTTTGCGCAAGACCTGCCTTGGGTGCAAGTGGGCGATACCCTAGCTTTTTCAGTCGAAGGAGCCGCAGAATACCAGGCCATCATTCGTGAGGTGGACCCCATTGTAGAAGGGCGTTCTCGTACGGCCACCTTAAGGGCCGCGGTAATGAATGACTCGGGAGCCTTGCGCCCCGGCATGTTGGTATCCGCCAGCCTACAGACCACCCGGTCAGAAACACCCTCCTTGGTTATACCCAAGTCCTCGGTCCTATGGACGGGTACCCGGTCAGTGGTGTGGGTAGAGGAGCCCTTCGCCAGTGAGCCCACCTTCTCCTTTAGGGAAGTAACCCTGGGAGAGGCCGGTGAGCAGGGTTATATAGTCCGGGCTGGATTGAGAGAAGGGGAAAGGGTAGTGGCCCAGGGGGTATTTGCGGTAGATGCCACCGCCCAGCTAGCAGGGCACCGTAGCATGATGCAGCCTGACTTGGGTAAAGAATGGGGCGGCGATTTTAAGTATTCAGTCCCACTCGCTTTGCAAGCTCGTTTTGCCTCCCTGCTAGATGCCTATTTGGGATACAAAGACGCCTTGGTGTTAGGCCAAATCGACCAGGCCAATGCCTACCTGCCTGGGCTCTTTTTCAGTTTGGATGGAAACACCGAAGACATGGAAGAGGTGGCCTTGAAGGCTTGGGAGAATTACGTTTTGGCCTTGAAAGAAATGCTGCCTCAGGGAGATTTAACCCTCACCGAGGCCAGAGCCCTGCTAGATCCTCTGAGCAAACAAATGTATGCCCTTGTCAAGTCTTTTGATTGGGGAGAGCTAGCCGTCTATTATCAGTATTGTCCCATGGCGTTAGAAGATCAGGGGGCGTATTGGTTAAGTAAAGAGAAAGAAATTCGTAATCCCTATTTCGGCGATGCTATGCTAGCCTGTGGGGAGGTGCGTGAATATGTAGAATAAATAAAATAGCAATTGAATAAACCGATGATAATGAAAGTAAACTGGAAAGGTGCCCTGTGGGCTTTAGCATTCGGGATGATCATTTCCGCATGTGGGTCCTCCCAAAGTGGCGAAGCTCAAAACGAGGAAAGTAGAATGGATCAGATAGTAGAAGCTTACTTAAGCCTGAAAGATGCTTTTGTAGCTTCTGATCCAGATGAGGCTCAGGAAAAAGCTGAAACCCTGATGGCCTCTTTGGCAGAGGTTGAAGGTATGAGTGGTGTAGAGAAGGAGGCCCATGCTATCCATAACTCTCAAGATATAGAGGAGCAGAGAGAACACTTTGAGTCGCTGTCCGAATCTGTTTATCAGGCGGTGTCAGAGGCCGATGGTCTGAATAAGACCCTGTACCGGCAGTATTGCCCGATGGCTTTCGATAATAAAGGAGCTTTCTGGATTAGTGATTCGGATAAGGTGCGTAATCCCTATTTTGGCGATGCCATGCTTAAATGTGGTAGCGTAAAAGAAGTGATTGAATAAAAGACTATCCAGCACGCTTTTGCTGAACAGAACCCTGCCCCACCGGCAGGGTTTTTTGTTTGTAGGGTACAGCCCATTCTTGAGAATGTACAAAACAAATGAATTCAACTGTATAAAGTACAATTCTTTGTGTTGTAGTGTCTTAGCATTTTTTGATGTTACAAATGGTGATATTGCTAGATTTTCCCGTGGTGTGGATAAGTTTTGTTAGAGGCTGCTTATCGGGATAGTTGTAGAATTATTGGATAATTCTTTAAAATTCGCTTGTTTTGCACAACAAAAATTGACTTTTCTCGTGAGGGAAGTAGCCAGGGATTCGAAAGTGGTTTTTGTATAATGCAAATAATTAGAGATGATGAGTATGCCGAGGTAGCGTACTGCCCGGATACCAAATGTGTGCAAGTTCGCTGGTCTAGTGGCGAGACTTCTGGACAGCGAGAAGTGTTCGATCAGATCCTTCAGTTAATTCAAGAGCGTCCTACCTTTACTTACATTGCCGACATCCGCGATCAGGGGGTGGTGAGTAATGTGAGTCGGCGTTGGATGGAAACTGAATTGTTGCCCGTGGCTATTCAGTCTGGGCTAAAGAAAGTGGCCGTTGTAGTGGAGGAAGATCTCTTCAAGAAGTTCTTTCGCGAGCCACAAACTGCCTCGCAGTTGACTCAGTCTCCCCAATATTTGGAGTTTAGATATATGTATTCCTTAGAGGAAGCCCAAGCTTGGGCCTCTGAGGTTTTCAAAGAATTTGATGGGCGCGTTTCGAACGTAGCCTGACTTTTGTTTGACTATTGGAATGTACGCTATGAAAGAGCAGACCCCGCCTTTGGTGGGGTTTTGCTTTTTATAAGCATCCAATTAGACTGTGTGAAAAAATAGACTGATTCCTGCAGTTTTGTAATAATTACAAAGGAGGCTGCCCATCAGGCAGCCTCTTTTGGTATCACATCAAAGTATCGTCAAAATGAAAAGTCAGCTGGTTGGTTAATTATTTTTGGGAAGTCGGTCCCGTATATCTTCTAGCGAAGCGTGGATTCCCTCCAGCTGTCGCATCATGCCTTTCTTGCTCCCGGTAAGGGTAACACTTAGCCGGGCCATGCCCCGCCATACTTCTACTACCTCCCGCTCCTCAATGAGCAGGGGAGGGTAGGCGTCCTGTTCGAATACCATGCGCAGACCTTCCGCCCCGTTCCTATGCTGGCCCAGTCTGCCCACTATCACCTGATGATGGGTTACTACTATATAAACGTAGCCTGCAGGCAATTGGTGAAGGGGTGTGGTGTTTCTCCGCGAAATCACCCAATCGTATGGAGCCAGTGTGTCCTGCATGCTGTCATCGGCCATTTGAAAACCGCGGATGTCCTCCGGGTTGCCCGATAGTTCTGGCCCGGGTAGTTCTACGGTAGGCAGCATACGCTGAAAAACCAACTCCCCGTGCCGCCTAGGGTACTCCTCCATTAGGTGGCGCGGTACCATGCGGGTACGGGGTTGGTTGCTACCGGGAGTAGGAATCTGCCCGGATTCTCGCTGGCGCTGGTATTGTAGCAAGTATGGATCCGGGCTGCGCAGTGGCTCCTGGCTGAACAGCCAGTTGAGGTCCAGGCCCTCACCAATCAAAAAGTGGATGTACTCCGTGGGCACTGCTTTGCGTTTGCCCTGCTCCAAGTCGCTGATGTCACGCTGCTGGCGGCCTATGCGGCTGGCAATAGCTGCCTGATTGAGCTGTAATGCTTCACGGATTGCGCGTAATTTTTCTCCCAGTTCCTTCATGATACTGTGTGTTACAAAGTGTGGTGTTGTTCCCGGGTGCCTACCCTGGCCCCCATCGTGACCGCACGGGTTAGGGTTTGCGGTCCATATTTGTGTTTTAGAAAGTCAATCGCCTGGTAGAGCTGTACATCCTCCTGTGTGTCCTCAAACAAGTTGATCTGGTGGCTGCCGTGTACCAGGTGGCTCAGTCGTACGCCTACCAGCCTTACCAGCATCCGCCGCTGGTATAGCTTGTCAAACAGCTCGTGGGCACTCTGCATCAGCATGTGGTCCGAGGCTGTATAGGGGAGGCGTACTTGCCGGGTTACCGTGTCAAAATTGGAATAGCGCAGCTTCACCGTAATGCAGGCCGTTAGCTTTTGGTGTCGGCGCAGCCGAAAGCCTACCTTCTCCACCATGCCAGTGAGCACCGCTTTGAGCTTGCGTACATCAATAGTGTCCTGGTCAAAGGTAGTCTCCGTTGAGATGGATTTACGCTCCGAGTACGCCATGACGGGGGTATCGTCAATCCCTTGTGCGCGTTTCCAAAGCGCTACTCCTTGTTTGCCAAAAGCGCTCCGCAGCATTTCCAGGGGCATTTCGCTTAAGGTTTGTACGGTTCGGATCCCCATTTCGCTCAAAAACTGAGCGGTTTTAGGTCCTACCATCGGGATTTTCGTTACCGGCAGCGGGGCCAGAAAAGCTCGCTCAGTGCCATAAGGCACGTACTGCTGTCCGTTGGGTTTGGCCTCGCCCGTAGCCACCTTAGATACCAGCTTGTTGCTTGATACTCCCATGGAGATGGGTAGCCCGGTTTCCTGCATGATGCGCTGCCGAAGCTCCGTGCTCCACTGAGTGGTGCTAAAGAAGCGATCCATCCCGGATACATCCAGATAAAACTCATCGATAGAAGCTTTCTCAAACAAAGGAGCCTCCTCTCGGATGATCTCCGTTACCATATGTGAGTACTGGCTGTAGCTTTCCATATCGCCGCTGATGACCGTGGCGTCTGGACATAGCTGTAAGGCAAGTTTCATCGGCATAGCAGACCGCACCCCAAAGTGGCGGGCCTCATAGCTGCAAGAAGCCACTACACTACGGTCTCCCCGGCCTCCTATAATGAGGGGCCGTCCTCGCAGCCTGCCATCCTTCAGGCATTCTACCGAAGCAAAGAAGGCGTCTAAGTCTAAATGGGCAATAGCCCTGTGGGGAGGAGAGGGGTGCATGTCCTTTTGGCTAATTTATGCCTCAAATATACTAAATAAAGTAGCATTTTGAATCGATTGCTAATCAAAATATTTAGCATTAATGAAATTTCTCCTCGTTTTATGAGATTTTCACCCCTGAAATGACCAGTATTAAATAGAATTACTAATTTTAAGGGTATTACGTGCGGCTTATGACTATTTTTGGGGTTGGATAAAAAACTGTACTAAAAATATTCAGGTTAGTAAAATACTTTAGACAGTGCTGCAAATCATGTGTCTTAATACAAAAAGAGGTGTGGAAAGATAGAAGAAGAGATAAGAGGGATAATTCAAAAAATGAATATATTTGTGTAAATATTCAAAATAAGAATGCTATTTGTTCAATGAAGTTATGGCAATTGCCAGGGAAAACATGGACAAATGTAGGCTGGGTAATTGTTTTGGGTGTCATAGGTACGAGCAACATAATAAACTAAGTTATGAGTTTAGTCAGCAAAAACATCAAATATTTGCGCAAGCAACACAAGCTAACTCAGGAACAACTAGCAGAAAAGATAGGTATTAAACGCTCATTACTTGGTGCCTACGAAGAGGGTAGGGCAGACCCTCGGCTTACTAATCTTCTTAATATTGCTAAAGAATTTGATGTTCTGGTGGATACGCTGATCAGCGAAGACCTGTCTAACCTATCCACAGGGAATATGGCAACCCGGAGCCAAATCACGGCCGATACTTCCGGGCAGAGCCTGCGGGTGTTGTCCATTACGGTAGACCGGCAAGGCAACGAAAACATTGAGCTGGTGCCAGATAGGGCGGCGGCAGGCTATACCGTGGGATATTCTGATCCTGAGTACCTGGAGGACCTGCCCAAGTTTCACCTACCTATCTTACCCACACAGGGTACCTACCGTGCGTTCGAGATTAGTGGAGATTCCATGCTGCCTATTACCCCGGGGGCAGTAGTAGTAGGGCACTATGTAGAGGACTGGACCCAGATCAAAAGCGGAGAAACCTACGTGCTGGTCACGCAGAAAGAGGGGATCGTATATAAACGTGTATTCAATTACTCAGGAGGCATGGACCGCCTGCTGTTAGTTTCGGATAATAAGAGCTATGCTCCTTATGATATTGCTGTGAATGATATCCTGGAGGTGTGGGAGGCCAAAGCCTACATCAGTACGCATTTCCCCGAACCCAATACAGAGAAGGAACTCACCATGGAAGGGCTCACTCGTATGATGTTGGAACTACAGCAGGAGGTAAAAGCTTTGCGCGAAGAGCGTACTCGAAACGGCTTGCCGCCAGCTAGCAGAGACCAGCAAGGTTAGAATTCCTCCCCAATCAGCTCTGCGTCATCACGCAATACATATTTTTCCAGCACCGCGCGTAGCTCTTCAGGATTGAAGGGTTTGGTTACAAAATCTGTAACGCCCGCTTCGAAGGCCTTTTGCCTGATTTCATTCATGGCAGAGGCCGTAAGGGCAATAATGGGTAGCGAACGGAAAGAAGAGTCTGCCAGGCTGCGAATACGCTTGGTGGCCTTGAACCCATCCATCACCGGCATCTGTAGGTCCATCAGCACCAAATCATAGTCCTTCACCTGTACTTGAGATACCGCTTGTAGCCCATCCGGTACCGCATCCACCTCCACGCCCCATTTGGTTAAGAAACGCCGGGCCACCAGCTCATTTACCTGGTTGTCCTCCGCTATGAGTACCTGCACACCTGTGAGGTCACGCGATGGGGTCGGCATGGTGGGCTGCAGAGGATCAGGCCGTAGGCTGGTTTTGCCGAAGGGCAGCGTAAAGAAGAAACGAGTACCCTGTCCCTGTTCGCTTTCTACCCGAATGCGTGAGCCTTGCAGCTCAATCAACTTACGGGTGATAGAAAGCCCCAGTCCGGTGCCCCCGTACCTGCGGGTAATATCGCTACTGGCTTGTGTGAAACTATCGAAAATGGAGCCAAGCTTTTCTTTACTGATACCGATGCCCGTATCTGCCACAGTGAAGGATAGGTGATGTACCTCATCGCTTTCCCCCACCACTTCCACTTTCAAGGTAACCGAGCCTGTATCCGTAAACTTAATTGCGTTGCTAAGTAAATTGGTGAGGATCTGGGCCAGGCGGGTAGGATCCCCTTTGATGAAATTGGGGAGTTGATCATCCAGATTTACTTCCAGGTCCAGCCGCTTTTCGCGCGCCTTGCCCTTCATGGAATTGTGCAAGCTGTTTAGCAGATTGCGCAGATCGAAGGGGATGCTCTCGAACTCAATTTTACCTGCCTCTATCTTGTTGTAATCCAGAATATCATTGATGAGCACCAATAGGTTTTCAGCTGAAAACTTCATGGTGCGAAGGCTCTCTTCCTGGTCCGTTCTGGGGCTCTCTTGTAGTAGCAGATTCGTGATCCCGATCACCGCATTCATGGGCGTGCGTATCTCGTGGCTCATCATAGCCAGGAACCGGGACTTGGCCTTCGATGCCCGTAAGGCCTTGTATTTCTGATGAACGATTTCCAGGTTCTTCTTCTTGATCTCCTCCCGTTTGATTTCCAGCATCTTGTTGGTGCGAACGGAGCGCCAATAGTTGCGAATCATGATCATTAGGAAGCAAAGCAAGAGTACGGTGCTGATAAACAGAATATTACGTACCTGGCGTTGGGCACTGATTTCCTGCTGCTGGATGGTGTTTTCCCGGTTCAGTCCGGCTATTTCCTCGCTTTGCCGTACAAAATCCTCCTGAGCTTCGATAGCTGCTAATTGTTTGGCTCGCTGCTCGCTGAATACCAGGCTTTTGTATTTCGAATGCAATTGAGAATACCGTAGAGCTTCAGGGTATTGCTCCTGTTTCTCATGCCAATCAGACAGGCTCTCGAACAGCTCTATCAGGAGACGGTCGTTGCCGGAGGGTACGGCAATAGATTCTGACTGCTGAAGGTGATAATGTGCATTCTCCA
>JBCBHI010000050.1:0-13030 GCA_038525885.1 Bacteroidota bacterium | reverse complement strand
AACTTTCTTACAGTATCCGCAAACTGGGATGTAAAGGAGGAGTAGTTCTAACGGCTTCTCACAACCCCAAAGAGTACAATGGCTATAAGGCCTACTGGAACGACGGCGCACAGCTCATCCCCCCGCATGACAAAAACGTTATCGACGAGGTGAACGCCATCGACGGAATTGGTTCCGTAAGCTTCCAGAAAAACGAAGCCCTCATAGAAAGCATTGGCAGTGAGATCGACACCAAGTATCGCGATATGATCAAAGGGCTCTCGGTTAATCCTGAGGTGATCGCTCGCCAAAAAGACCTGAAAATTCTCTTCACGCCCATCCACGGCACCGGTATGATCAGCGTACCCCCAGCCCTGGAAGCCATGGGTTTTACCAACGTGCGCGTACTGGAAGCCCAGTCCCAGCCGGATGGCAACTTCCCTACCGTAGTGTACCCCAATCCAGAGGAAAAGGAAGCCATGAGCATGGCCCTCAAGGAGGCCGAGGCCTGGGATGCAGATTTGGTGATGGCCACCGACCCTGACGCTGACCGCGTAGGGATTGGGGTGAAAAATCACCATGGTGAATGGCAACTCCTCAACGGCAACCAAACGGGCTCACTTTTGCTCTACTACATGCTGCAAGCCTGGCAGGATGCAGGGAAGCTCACCGGAAAGCAATTCGTGGTGAAAACCATCGTCACCACCGACCTGATCGACACTATGGCCGCCGACTTCGGGGTAGATTGCCCCAATACCCTTACTGGGTTTAAGTGGATTGCCAACATCATCCGGGAAGAAGAGGGCAAAAAGGAGTTTATCGCCGGAGGCGAAGAAAGCTACGGCTACCTGATAGGCGATGCCGTACGTGACAAAGATGCCGTCGCCTCCTGTGCTTTGATCTCCGAAATGGTGGCTTACGCCAAGGACAAAGGCCTTAGCCTTTTTGATCTGATGATGGAGATGTACCAGAAGTACGGCTTCTACTTAGAGTCTTTGAAGTCCATCACCAAAAAGGGGAAAACAGGAGCGGAGGAGATTGCCGCCATGATGGAAGGATTCCGTAGCAACCCTCCCGCAGCATTGGGTGGGTCCCCGGTAGTTCGCTTTCGCGACTACAAAGCAGGCACCGAAAAGAACTTGGAAACGGGAGAAGAAACCGCATTGGAGTATCCAAAGAGCAATGTACTGCAGTTCTTCACCGAGGACGGTAGTAAGGTTTCAGCCCGCCCTTCGGGTACCGAACCCAAAATCAAGTTCTACTTCAGCGTAAACGGAGACCTGCCTGCGGCAGACCAGTTTGATGCCGTACAAGCTGCTTTGGCTGACAAAATCAGCCAGGTAGTAGAGGATTTACAGTTAGGCTAAATTTTTCAGCCCGCAGGGTTTGCATTAAAAAGGCGCGTTGCTCATATTTGCATCCCGTTTCGGAATAGCCGAAGCGATTTGCTGCCGAAGTGGCGGAATTGGTAGACGCGCACGACTCAAACTCGTGTTCCTTCGGGAGTGCCGGTTCGACCCCGGCCTTCGGTACTTTTAATGAGTAGACTACCAACTACTCATAGCTAAAGCCCCTCTAAATCTGATTTAGAGGGGTTTTTTATTGTCTTAGCTTTTGAGAGTAATTGAGATTCGTTGGACTAACCGTCACTAAATCGTCATCAATATCACCAACACTCCATGGCTACATTCAAAATCCAAAGTGTGTTTTGATTCTTTCTATGCTATTTCTAAGATCGTTTACCCTAGATCAAATGCTCCTTTTAATTATAGAGACTGATACAACATTAACTGGAGTGTTGAATGGACCACCCAACTTTGAATTAGGACCTGCTGAAAAAGTCTTCAATTGCCTCCGGCTTTAGCCGGATGGTAAAAAATTCCACAAAAACAGAGCTTTAGCCCAAAGAAACCGCCTCTCATTGGGCTAAAGCCCAAAATATTTCCACTGTTGAGTCACCGAGCTAAAGCTCAGTGCAATTGAAATACTAGGTTTTCTGCCTAAATCGCTGAAAAACTTTGGATTTAGAAGAAGCTTATAGCGGATTAATCTCCTACTCGTGAAGTTTTTAGCCCTTTTTCAGCGGCCCCTACTTAATCTCTGTCGCGTAGCGACAATGTAATTGTAGCATCGGCTTTTAAGCCGATATATAGCAGCCCACTATTTCCAGTGCCGTAGGCACGACACCCTTACCTCCAAATCCCTAGGGGCCAGTTCACTCAGCTATAAATTCCAACCAAATTTGGTGAGTAAATCATAGATCACCTATCCACATACTCCACCTCGCAGGCACAGCGAAACCCAACCAGGAAGCTAGCCGTCTCCGATTCATCAAAGCCTCCTTGGAGAGAAATTGCGGGAAGGGGGTCCATAAAACTACCACCTTTGCTGAGTGGTGTATCCTCTACCCACTCCCGCACATTACCTATGAGGTGGTAAAAACCCAGATCATTGGGTTGGTATGAGTACACATAGGCGGGCACTGGCAACTGCAAAATTTCTGGTGTATACGGCCAACGAACATTAAACACAGGCAACTTGGTATTGGAGGTCTCAATCCCTTTCAGCTCCGCCTCTATGGAAGTAAGACTACGCTCAAACCAATACCGATGCTGCAAGTAGGCATAGTCTTCTTCTTCGAAGGACAAACCTCCCAGCAGGGTGCTGTATCCGAATGGGAAACGGGTGGAATCCAGCCCACCAGCCGCTGCAAACTCCCATTCATTCTCAGTGGGCAGGCGCATCTCCACCTGCATGATTTGATCATTCTCTAGCCAGCGAGTGCTACCCTCCTCTACCTCCTTCTTCACCCATTCGGTAATGGCCTTCCCTCGCCAGGCACAATAAGCCCGGGCTTGTTCCTGGCTTATCCCAATCACGGGATGAAACAGAAAGGGAGGGTTACTCTGGTACAACGAATCTACTTCGGGGGGCAAATTGGGCAAGAGCTCAGCAAACTCTCCATTATCACGAGAAACGTGAAACAGAAATTCACGGTATCCTCCTACCGTCACCTCTGTTTGGTCTAAGAACACCCCTTCGGTCAAGGGCAATACTCCAAAGTCTGTCACCGGATGTCTCCCTACCTCCAGTTTGTAGGCTCCCTCATAAAACAAGCTCCTCTCAGAAGGCCAGGCATCAAAGAAATACGCTGGATAAAGGATTCCTGGGACTCTCCAATTCTTACCCGTATAGGGGCTTTCATCACCAGGATCTCCACTGTGTGGATGCGTGATATAGGTAGCACATCCGGTAAAAAACGAAGCTAGGACCAGTACTTTAAGAAGAAACAAAGAGGTCTTCAATGGGCAATCAATCAGGTGCATGTGTTGGTAAAACCGATTAGAGGCAAACCTCCACCAATAAATTGAAATAAACGGGCATTGGGTCTCCCATGATAAAACTTTCCACTGGAAATGTCACCAATTGTGAAATTTGGGACCATCTATCCTAACAATAATTCCTTCTGTACCACCTTCCACCCCAAGGAGGCACACGTTTCCCGCTCAGGAAACTCTCTTGCCGCAGCAAAGGCCAGCAACTCCTCCTTAGTAGTGAGCTCCTCAGGCAGTGCCTCTTCCTCTGCATCTACAATTTTCAAGAACAACTCAACCAAATCGCTTAGCTCCTTTAAGGATTTGCCAATGGAAAGTTTAGTGAGAATGGACGAAGAAGCCTTACTGATTGCACACCCGTAGCCTTTAAAAAAGGCGTCGGCCACCCTATCCTCCTCTACCTTGATGTAGAGCGTATACTTATCTCCGCACATGGGGTTGGACGCTTGCAATACATGGGTTGCATCCGCCAATTCTCCTTCTTGAAAGGGGTTTTTACTATGGGCCAAAATTTGGGTTTTGTACAAACTCTTAATGCGCTCGTTCATACACCGATCTTAAGCAAAAAAATCATATACCTCCTGTAGCACATCCACCATTAGGTCCACCTCACCTGTAGTATTATACAACCCAAAGGAAACTCGGGCGGTCCCGGGCACGCCCAGTTGCTCCATGAGGGGTTGAGTGCAATGATGCCCGGCCCGAATGGCCACTCCAGCCTCTGCCAGGAAACCAGCAATATCGTGTGGATGCGCCACCTCCATAGTGAAGGAAATCACCGGAGCGCGATGCTGGGGTTTCCCTAGTACACGAACCCCTTCTTGCCCTTCCAATCGGTTTGTAGCATACAAAGTAAGAGCTTCTGTTTGGTCATGGATGCTATCCATACCGATTTCTTCCAGGTAATCAATAGCTGCAGCCAGCCCCACTGCCCCTTCCAAATTAGGTGTACCGGGTTCGTGCCTATGCGGTATTTCTGCAAAACTGGTATGCAGCCAACCTACATCCCGAATGGCTCCACCCCCAAAAGCCATGGGCACCATATCGCGCAGAATATCCGCCATACCATATAGCACCCCAATGCCCGTAGGGCCATACATCTTGTGACCTGAAAACACCACAAAATCAGCGCCCCAGGCTTGCACATCGGTTGGGCTATGCCCCACATGCTGGGCAGCATCCACCAAAACCCGGGCGCCCCTTTCGTGCGCTAAGGCCACACATTGGGCTATGGGATTGACCACTCCTAAGGTATTGGATACCGCCGTGAGGGCCACCAAGGTAGTGCGATCGTCCACCAGGGTTGCAAAATGATCCAAGTCCAGATCCCCCGTATCCAATAGCCTTACCACCCGTAGCTCTGCCTCCAGGGCCACACAGGCCTGCTGCCAGGGTATCAGATTGGCGTGATGCTCTTGTTCAGAGATCACCACGTTGTCCCCTCGTTTCAGCTTTGGCTTTAAAAAAGCCTGCATCACCTTATTTATCCCATCCGTGGCTCCGGCCGTAAATACTATCTCTTCTGGGCTACCAGCACCGATAAACCCCGCTACCTTCTCCCTTGCCGACTCATAAGCCTGAGAAGCTTTAGTGGCAGGCCAGTAACTCCCCCGCCCTACATTGCTGTAGTATCCAAAATATAACTCCTCTATAGCCTCCAGCACCATTCTGGGCTTTTGGGTAGAGGCAGCATTATCCAGATACACCAAAGGTTTCCCGCGGGGATTGGACGTATTCAGAATAGGAAAGTCCTTCCGTATGCTTTCAATATCCAGGCTATCCACTAGGCAGTTACCTCATTTTTCACCTTGATGATCTCGGCCATTACACTCAGCGCTATTTCCTGCGGCAGCCGGGCATTAATAGGTAAACCAATGGGAGCGTAAATCCTCGCCAGCTCCTCATCAGAAAACCCAGCCTCTGTCAAACGCGCTACCCGTTTTGCATGTGTTTTCTTGCTACCCAAGGCCCCAATATAGCCCACTGGCTCCCGGAGCAGAATTTTCAAGGCTTCATCATCAATCTTGGGGTCGTGCGAAAGAATCACCGCATAGGTATTCGCATTTAGGGCTAGTCCAGGCAATACCTCTTGTGGCCAGGCTACGGTTAGCGAGTCGGGCTCGGTAGGGTAATCCGTTTTGGTAGCAAACGTATCCCTTGGGTCGATGACGTGCGTAGCAAACCCATACAAGCTAGCCAGGTGAATAAGCTCACTCGTGATATGTGCTGATCCTATTAGCAGCATCTGAGGCTTCTCAGGAAAGGCTTGCAAGAACCATTGGCCCTCCGCACCATCCAGAATCTGGCTTTCTCGAGCTTCCAGGGCTTTAATTGCCTCTGTTTTCACCGTGGAGGGCAAATCACCCGCCGTGGTCCCATCCGCATATACCAAAGCGAATCTGCGCTCACCAGAACCCACCTCGCGGGCCAAAACCACCCCGCGGTTATTGGCAATATCCTGATCCAATTGTTGCCACAGGTCTTGCTCTCCTTCCGAACCACTACCCAGGAAACGCTCAATGAACACATCTACCTTCCCCCCGCAGCTCAGGCCTACCTCCCATGCATCGTCATTGCTTACTCCATAGTGCACCAATTCTGAAGCACCTCCTCCCAATACTTTTAGGGCTCTATTCACCACGCTCTTTTCCACGCAGCCCCCACTTACGGAGCCTATCATATCCCCTTCACCATTCACCACCAAGGCAGAGCCCACAGGCCGTGGAGCAGACCGCCAGGTGCGTACCACCGTGGCCATCGCCAATTCTTGCGACTGTTGTAATCGCTCACGAATTTGAGGGAGAATATCTTGCATGAGTCAGTAGGTTAAATGTGTAAAGCCAAGAGCTAATAAAAGTATCAGAAAAGTAAAATAAGTGGTACCGAAGGTATTCCGGCTTTCACTTTGTCTAGGAGATGAACAATTTATTACCAATTTTGATTTTCTTACAGTAGGTTTTATTCCAGATGCCTGTGCTCTACGACAATCACGGACGCCCCTTGCGCTATTTGCGCCTCGCCATTACCGACCGCTGTAACCTTCGATGCTTTTACTGCATGCCCGAACACGGTATTCAGTTTAGCCCCAAAAAGGAGGTACTTAGCTTCGAGGAGATGGAACGCTTGGTGGGCATCTTGGTTGAAATGGGCATTACTAAGGTACGTATCACGGGAGGAGAGCCCTTTGTTCGCAAAAACCTGATGGACTTCCTGGGAAGGCTTTCCCAAATGCAGGGGCTAGAGCAGATCAACATAACGTCTAACGGCACCTATCTGGCCGAGCATGTCCCTGCTTTGATGGATATGGGTATCCATTCGGTCAATTTGAGCCTGGACAGCCTCAACCCCCAACGGTTCTTTGAGATCACTCGGCGGGACGTTTTTGATACCGTATGGAGTGCCTACGAGGCCCTGATGAAACACGGCATGAAAACAAAGATCAACGCTGTGGTCATGGAGGAGCACAATCTAGCGGACATCATTCCCTTCTCTGCCCTTACCGAAAAGGACAAAGTGGCCGTGCGTTTCATTGAAGAAATGCCTTTCAACGGGGGGAGCAAGGGGTACGTGCCCATCAAATGGAATGCGAAGCGCATTCTGGAAGAGGTAAGAACCGCCTACCCTACCCTGGAGAAAATTGAAGATGGCGTGAGTTCCACCTCACACAACTACCGGGTACCGGGGTTCGCTGGGAGCATAGGGGTAATACCTGCCTATACCCGCACCATCTGCGGCACCTGCGATCGCATCAGGATGACACCCAAAGGCAGCCTGAAAACCTGCCTGTATGACGATGGGGTCTTCAACTTCCGCGATTTCATCCGCTCAGGGGCTACGGACGAGGACATTCGGAAACAGTTTTTGAAAGCTTTTGGCAATCGGGCCAAGGACGGTTTTGAGGCAGAGTCTCGCAAAAACACCGAGGCCTCCAGCTTCGAATCCATGGCTACCATCGGGGGCTAATGCTGCCTGTCTAGCACAAACCCTACCGAGAAACCAAGGCCGGCCGTACTTAGCCCAATCCAGTAAAACCGATTGCTTTCTGGCGGCTGGTACCGATACCCTAGAGAAACCACTGGTAAGGGAAAATCAAGCCCCCCTTCCTTAAATCCATCCCTTTCTACGGTAAGGGGAGTATAAACCACCCCCAACTTGGCATCCAGGTGGTGATCTCCCCTACCTCCCATTACTACCAGGGCAGCATGCCCACCCAAGCCAAAGTCCACAAAGCCAGGAAGCACCATGGTACCCCCCGCCATAAACCCTACATGGTAGTGCCGTTTCTGGTGAAACATCTTGGTGACGCTCACATTGAAAGGAGAGGCCAAAAAGAATACCGTATTCGCAGAAAAAGAGATAGAAAGGGTAGACTCCGCCCATGGGTCCGGATACAAGGAATCTAAATTGACTTGTGCCTTGGCCGAATTCTGAAAAAAGAAAAGGCATGCCAGTAAACCTAGCACACCTTTACCTACGATTGCCTTCATTAGTCTTCTTGGTTAATCACCTCCTCGAACTCCATATAGGGCTCTTTCTCCGGCAAGGTCATCACTCCCTTTACTTCCGAGTCTCCCGGATGAATAAGATAGGTATGATCATCGATCCACATATTATTTTCTCCGGTCAGGAAAGGAGACCTAAACATATACTCCGGGGAACCAGAGGAGATATCGTAAAACTTGACACCGTTGAATTCCATACCGTAGTATATCTGGGCCAAATAGTTACCCCCGGGAGATATCTGAACCGTTTCCCCGAAATCAGCTAGCTCGGTCTGCTTACCGTCCTCCAGGTTAATCCAAACATCCTGCGACCATTCATATTCGCTACGAGTAATAATCACCGCCCGGTGCCCCGGTACGTATCCTTCTGCATAGAAGTAGGTAGCTTCCTCTTCATACTCCAAATCGTCAGCATTGTCCTCAAAAGTCAGCACCTCGCCATTATCCAAAGTGATGGTAATCACGGTTTCTTCCACTAGGATTTGCTCGTAGTTGTTCTCACGCAAGCCGTCACCATCTAAAGCAAACACATTCTCTTCCGCTTGCTCGTACAGTTCATCATATCGTTCGTCGGAGATGTTGTCCTCCACTTCTGGTAAGGCACGGGCCTTTACCGTCTTAAGCTCATTGTACCAATCACGGTCATACGAGGCCAAAATGCGCTCTTGCGCCTTTACCAACTCATCTGCAGACCCATCCATGATCCGGCGCAACCAGAAGGCTACGTAGGTTTCTACATTGGCGGCATAATCCCGATCGATGTATTCATTCCACACTTCCTGATACCCATAGCGGTTATAGAGCATACTGGTCACGTCCGTGTAGTCACGCTCAAATACCGTCCCGTCTTCCCTTACCTCAAACCGAGAGCCAATGGAGGCGTAATTCTGGAGTTCGAACTCCAGCAAAGCCAATCTGGATAGCACAAAGTAGGCTACGTACAGCTTCCGGTTCTCTCCCTTAAGTTGGGAGTCGTATATCTGTTGGAATAGCAGCCCGTTGTACTGGCGTTTGCCCGGAGGTGGCACCAGCAGATTGGAGGCTTTGCGAATAAACTCAGGGTTAACGTTGAAAAACTCCTCTTCTATGTTGGGCATTAAGTCCTCTCGCTTCCTGGAGGTGGAAAGCGCTGAGTTATCCCGAACCTTTGCACCCACGTAGTCCTCCAAGGGGCTCCAGTCTTCCCAGTCATCAATGTTTTTACACTTCCGAAACCGACTTAGCAGACCAAATTGCCTATCCAGAATACTGTACTCGTATACCTCTCCGGCTTCAATCTCATCTACCTCCGCCGGATAGAATTGATATACATTGCCGAGGTCTATGTTCCCGTTGGCATCCCAACATTCCAGATCGGCATATTCATACTGTCCATCGTTGTACCCTTCCCCTCCATATCCATAGCCGTATTCATAGGCTTCCTCGTACACTTCTTCCTCGGCATATTCCTCAGTGGCTTCCTCGGTTTGTCCCGACTTGCCACCGCAGGCGGCCAACAGGCATAGAGGAGGAACAGCAAAAAATAGAGCAGACGTGCGTTTCATCAAGGTGGTGTTTGGTTAGCTCAAGAAAGTTAAAAAATAAATTGAGCCATGCTTACCCCCACAGGCACCTATACATAGCTATTTCATAATTACGGCCTGCTACATAAGAGAAAACCCCAGGCTCATCACCCGGGGTTCGGCTAAACAGAATAAATCTGCCCACTTAATCCTCCATGGCGTCTGCCAGGAAGGGCAAGTATTTTGCAGGGTCCTCCCCTTTGGGTACAAAAACCATAGAAGCGCTGTTCATGCAGTAACGGAGTCCGGTTGGCTGGGGACCATCCTCGAAAACATGCCCCAAGTGTGACCCACTTTGACTATCGATTACTTCTACCCGGTTCCAGCCATAACTATGGTCCATTACCAATAGCACCGCATCATTATTAATGGGTTCGTAGAAGCTAGGCCATCCGGTACCGGACCGGAATTTCGTATTACTGGCAAACAAGGGCTGGCCAGAGGCTGCCGAGTAGTAGGTACCTTCCTTTTTATTGTCCCAATACTCCCCGGTAAATGCCCTCTCAGTACCTTTTTCGCGCAAAACGTGGAATTGCACGTCATTTAGTCGGTTTTTCCATTCCGAATCAGTAAGACTTACCTCAAACTGAACCGTATCTTCTTCTACCCACATGGGGCCATATTTGGGCAACCTTGGCTGTTCGCTTCCTGCTATTTGTTCTCCTGATTGTGCTGTACCTGAGGAACATGCAATAAATCCGCCTACAATAAAAAGTGCCGCAAAGAGACTGGTGCGCATCATGTATGGAAATTCTTTAGTGTTATTTAATCTGACGGGATGTGTTAGCGAATTGTTTGTCAAATGGACGGCAGAAGCTGATAATAACCCCAACATATCGGCAAAAGGCTAGCCTATTGTCATATATCCTGAAGTAAATCCTCCTGTACCAAAACTTGAGAAATAACACCTAACCCATTGAAAACATGCGATTAATAGTAGGTCCCCAGCATATCTGGCGCCCAAAAACAGAGGAAAAATATCGCATTTTAGACTAATATTATTCTGAATAATTAGCCATCGGTAATTGCAAATTTTTGCCGTCTTGTTCGATCAATGAGGTGATACCTTCGATAAATTTTACCATCCATGTGATGAAATCACTTTTTTGTCACTTGTTTTCCGGCCACAATTACCTAATTTAGTGTAACATTTTTTCTAAGGAATAAACAAAAAAGACGACCCCATGGGAATAACGAAAACAGAAGGCTTCACTGAAGGCCAGGTACGGACGGCCAATTTGGCCAAGGCGCTGGGTCACCCTGCACGTATCGCAATCCTAGAACAACTCTTGGAGTCACAACCCTGCATTTGTGGAGATTTGGTAGACGTATTACCACTCTCACAAGCCACTGTTTCTCAGCACCTGCGCGAGTTGAAAAATGTGGGCTTGATTCAAGGCACCATTGACGGCCCCAGAGTAAACTATCGGATCAATGAACGAGTATGGGACGAAGCAAAAGGTGTTATGACTAACCTTTTGGATCAAGAAGTGAAAGACGCACCCGATAAGGTATTGGCTGATTTCTATTAATCGAAAAGCATTTACTGGCTTACTTATAAAAAAATCCCTCCGGGGATTTTTTTATTTTCTGAGGGTCCAACCGCGCAACACCGCCAATACCCGAAGTACGATGGTTGTGCTTGCCCCCAGCAGAAAACACCACTGAGTAGGCAACCCTGCCCACTGTACTAAGAGAAATACCAGCCCACCGCTCAAACAAGCTGTAGCGTAAATTTCCTTCCTAAAGATGAGAGGAATCTCATTGGTAAGTGTATCCCGGAGCACCCCCCCAAATACTGCGGAAACCATTCCCATAAGCAGCGCTACAATAGGTGCCAGACCTAAACCGAGGGTCTTAGTGAGACCCAAGACGGTAAATATCCCAATCCCAATAGTATCGAAGAGAAAGAGGGTTCTTCTGAGCTTGCGGACCCAGGTTTTAAAGAACCAGGCTACCAACACCCCAAACCCGATACAGTACAAGTAGTTAAGGTCCTCCATCCACCCTACTGGGGTACTCCCAATGAGGACATCGCGAATGGTGCCCCCACCTACGGCGGTGACAAAGGCGATTACGGAAGCCCCAAAAAAATCCAGATGGTATTCGTCTGCCGCCAAGGCGCCACTCATAGCAAACACGAGGGTACCTACCAAGTCCAGAATGTAGATGTAATCCAACCTACCTTGGCCTAAAAATCCTCTAACACCGCATCTGCCGCCAGCCTACCGGCCTTCAAGGCACCATGGATAGAGCCATTGAGCATGTAATCCCCGGTGGCAAATAAATGCTCGCTCATCTTGAAGGTTGCCGAGGGTGCTTGGTTTCGCACGGTCTTGAGGTTTGGCAGCGCTTTATCAATCCGGTAGGTCCTCAGCAGTTGCCAATCATTGACTTGCTCACCATACCAAGTGGATAATTCCTGGCGGACTTTGGCAGCCAAGGATTCATCATCCAAATCGTACTGCCCCACCAGGGAGACAGATATGAGATGGGACCCAGCGGGAGCGTACGCATCGGACACCTGACTCATCACCACTACATTATTCACAATACCTTGCCTACTGCCGTTGAGGATCAGGTACGGCTTACTTTCCGGGGATTTATTGGTGGTAAAGTACAGGTTTACCGTACTATGCATCTCATCAGGTGCCACCGGATTGAAGGGATTAACAAACTCATTGGGCTCACATGCCACCAATACCTTTTTGGCGCTAAGCACCTCACCGTGGGCCGTGCGTACGGTAGTCCCTTCCACCGACACTACCTTGCTCTTTACTTTGATCTCCGACCGCACCAGAGACATCACCATTTGCTTGGGAATTTCTTCCATCCCCAGGCGAGGGACCGCGGTATCTCCTTCGCTGAACATCTTGAACACAAAATCGAACATGCGGCTGGAAGTGCTCAAGTTGGGTTCCAGATATATGCCCCGCAAAAAGGGCAGGAAGAACCTGTACAGCATAGACTCGGAGAAATCCTTGGACCGGAGGTACTCCCAGGTCTTGAGCTCTGGCATTCGAAACAGATGATCTACCGGTACCTCCCTCAGGTCACGACGCAGGCGGAGTAGCTTCAACTTGTCTTGGAAATTGCCCACCGGGGCAAACAAACTTTTGAACAGCTTAGCAGGCTCCCGGAATGGATCGGCGACCAAACTCTTTCCTTTGGGGTGCAATACCAAGGCGCCTGGGCGAAAGGTTTGCAAATCCAAATCATTGTAGTTGAGTTGTTCCTTTGCTTCTGGGTATTCGGTAAGCAAGACCTGAAAACCATGATCGAGCCGGTAGCCATCAACCACATCGGTTTTTATTCGGCCACCAGGGCGGTCAGAAGCTTCCAGCATCAGCACTCGCTTACCGGCACGCTCCAAATGAAGCGCAGAAGCAAGACCGGATATTCCGGCACCAATTATCAATACATCTATTTCCAAAACGACACCTGTTTGCTTAGAACAAATATGTAGAAAATATCCTTTATGGCACCAATTTTTGCCCTGTCCAAATCCCTCCCTCACTGGAAAAGTGCAATCGGACATGGCCTTCTCGGTGGAGTAATAACAGCTCCATAGTAAGCACTTTTGCTATCAAAACCCCAAAGTGAGCACTACTCCAAGCCTCTTCAGAAATCCAAAGGATTTCCTTGGCCTCCG
>JBCBHI010000049.1:0-13137 GCA_038525885.1 Bacteroidota bacterium | reverse complement strand
CAGGAATTTCTTAGTAAGATAGCCAAACCAAACGTCATCTCGGTTTGTGGAGTTGGGCCACAAGTCTTATCGCTCAGAATGACAGGTATTTCCGTCGTAGGAACCCACTTCTTCCCAAAAGATAATTACGCCTCCTCCAAGCACATTGGTTTTTTGGGCATCGGATAGCTCGTTGGACTTAAATCCAAACTCAGACAATTCCTCCAAGGACTTTTTTGACTTTACCATTTTTTGAGTGTATTAAGTTTTGCCTACTCTAACTGGTTTTCGGCTTCCCCATTTTCTTGCAGTTTTCTCCCTCTTACTCCTGCCAAGTGGCAGAATAGGGATCGTAGTTGCAGTTTTTGGGTTTACTATTGGGATGGGTGGGGTCTTTTACGTGCACTCTACAGTCTGTACATAGGTATCTAAATTCGCAGTCCTGGCACTCTTGCACTTGGTCTTTGGTGGTAGTCCATGTCTTGGTGAATTCTTCCTTCTCCACTACTTCCAGCAAGGGAGTCTCCCCTATACTTCCATAGGACTCATGCATGGCCGGGCAGTTTTTAATCTGCCCCTTAGTATCAATGCCCAGCTTTTTGTGCAGGCAATTATTGAAGTTCATTGACTCCAAAAAGAATGGCTGGTTTACCGTAAACTGTGATGGGTGGATGTACCCACAATGGCTGGCTGAGGTGATGCGCTGAGGGGTGAACACAACAGGGACATCTTCTATCCAAGAGTACTGCGCAGACTCGGGAGATGAATGAAATAATACTGAGCGCAGGCGCCTAATGGGCGAAAGACTGGTAACTACTTTCTTCTCGGTATACTCTTCAGAAAAGGGAACGATAAGCTCAATTCCGCGGATTCTGGTTTTGTCAAAGGCTTTCAGTGACTCCGAAAGGCTATCCAGATCCCAGCCACTAAACACCCTCACTTGTAAGGCCGAGCACGCCACGGTTTCCAACTCCGCAGCCAATAGTGGGAAGTCGGTCTTAGAATGCTCATCCAGATCTACCACCGCGTTGGTAATTCGCTGAGGTATGTGAAATTGAGTGTCTAACGATGGGAATTTTGAAACAGGATGGTCGGTAAAGAAAACGAACTCGTGTTCGGTCAGAAACTCAAAATAGTTCTCAATTACGGGATAGGCAGTCTCTTCATAGTCGGCCTTTATGTCCGCAATGGACTTTCCCTTATACTCCTCTAGCAGTTCAAATAAACTATTGGGAATCAACTGAAATGACTGACGTTGGAGATCACAGATGATGCTCCTTTTGGCCCCTTTTACAGGTATACAGTCTGCATATAGAAGAAAGGGTTTGTCTTGAGGGAGGCTACTTGGCTTCATATGCTTGCACATCTAGTGATAAAGAAATAGGCTTGTAGAAGCCTCCCAATTGCATCTGAGAGCTCTGATAAAAGCGGGACGGTACAAAAGATTCCTTCTGTTTTGCAGGTCCTTTTCTAGCAGGAACCTCTTGTAAATAATGGTGGATCAAAGGCAGTCTGCTCCCTGAGGCTAATGCTGACAATGCTGGGTGAATGTCACTGTTTTTCTTATGCATAATTTCCCTCCTGGTTTTGATTTGCCATTTGAATGAGTGTATGAGCAATCCGTTCTTCTAGCTGGTAGTTGCAAGGCAAGGAAACCATGCCTAACTGGCCAATGGGGTTTACTTCCAGAAATACTTCCCTGCCATCCGGAGTCACAATCATATCGATAGAGCCTGTTTCTAAGTCTGCTGCTTCCATAAAGCGTTGCAGTTTTCGGGTGAGCTCTTCCGAAAGGGTATAGGGAGTCCGGCGGTTGGGGCGGGCCCGGTCGTACATCCTAAAATCCATGGCTGTCTGGTCATTCTGTTGTGAGAAAATAGCCATCGGGTACACCCTGCCCTTCAGATAGAAAACTCGCAGCTCATACGCTTTGGGAACCTGCTCCTGGATCAGACTGGGCACAAAGGATTCTGGCAAGGCATCAGCTTTTACCTCCTGAGTATACATGCCGTAGGTTTTCTCTTGTAGGCTGAAAAATGTTGCCTCCGATAGAGGTTTGGTGATGTATGCTTTACTAGCATCCAAATACTCCCGGACTTGCTTACCAGAGGTAGATATAATGCTATCCGGAACCTCTAGACCTACAGACTTGGCTAGTTGGAGCATTTGCCATTTGGATCTCCGAATTTGGCTTGGAGAAGTAAGCCATGGTACATCCAACATCCCTTTCAGTACCCCAATACAAGCTTCCATTTCTTGTTGCCGGTGGCCTATTACCGTGCTTAACTCCTTGTCTTCCCTTTCATTAGTGATTGGGGGTAAAAATCTTCGAAACCACACCGCCGATATTTGATGACCAGGAACGCCATTGATCATCAATGAACTATCTTCCGGCTTCGAAAGTCGAACGGAAATGCAGTGGTCATCGAGCAGGTCCTCCCCATTCAGCCTTACCATAGAAACCCCTTTGGTATCCAACCAATCCATCACCTTGTCTGTGGTGGGTTCTATTCTTTGACTAATTAAGAGGATGTATCTATCCATTTTTCCGCTGGTCAAGACTACTTGATATACTTCCTGCTGAATCGGGACTATTTACTAGACTTAAATTTCAATTTAGGGGTTGCATGACATGTTGTTAATGATAATTATTTTAATATAATATTCTGTTTTATATATAAATTACAATATATAGATATGTAATTTATAATTTTTGTAAAATTATTTATTATTCGCAATGTGATGAGTTGTGATGAGGATGACAGGAGGTTAGATCAATAGATTGTAGAAAATTTCCTCAGGGAATTATAGCCATTCAAATGTTCAATAGAAGCCTATAATTGTTTGGCAAACTCAGGTGCAAATAGAAAAAAGGTAGGGAGGGGTTGGTTCAATTTCTGCCTTTCACACACTCCCTAACCACCCAAGTCACCCTGACGATAGGAAGGGCTTTGTTGGCTACAACTAGGTGCTAGATCGGGGAAATCCAATCCTGAGGGGTTCAAACCATGCTCATAGTGTCAGGCGGGTGGCACAGCGGCTTCACAGAGGATTCCTTTGCAGGCAATACCTAGTTCTTTCGCTATCGCTCAAGATGACCATTCTTCGGGGTCACCCTGACGATAGGAAGGGCCTCGGTAGCTACTACTATTTACTAGATCGGGGAAATCTAACCCAGTGGGGTTCCAACCAAGCTCAAAGTGCCAGGCGGGGGTACAGCTGCATCACAAAGGACTCCCTTTCAGGCAATACCGAGTTCTTTCGCTAGCGCTCAAGATGATCCTTCTTCGAGGTCACCCTGACGAACGGAAGGGCCTTGGTAACTACTGCTATTTACTAGATCGGGGAAATCCTACCCTGCTGGGTTCCAGCTAAGCCCAAAGCTCAGCAATAGCGGGCGACGGTGGGGGATACGCCCAAATCGTATTGCCAATTCAGGTTCTGAGCAAAAAAAAGGTCCGTGCTGAGGGCACGGACCATAAAGATCATGATTGGGTATTGACTGCTTAGGCCTTTGCCTCTGCTGGCATACGGATGCCCACCCAAGTGAATCGCTTCACTACGTACTCAGGATTAGTGAAACTGGCGTTTCCGGCCGGATTTCCACCTGTAACGTGGAAATCAGAGAAGCTCGCATTCTGATTCACATAAATACCCCCGGTCAGGTTGAAGCTAACAGGTGTAGCCGCCAGGCTCATCTCGTCGGCGATCATCTCGCGGGTTTCCGCGTCGGTAGTATAGGCACCGCACGAAATGGCACCGTGCTGCTGGGCCATCTCTTTGGCTAGTGCTACACTCTCCTTGGTGTCCTTGGTTTTAATCAGCAAGGCAATCGGGCCAAACAGCTCTTCAGCGAATTTGTCTTTGTCTGCCGAAGAAAGCTCCAGCACCATCGGAGTAGCTGTACGGGCATTCTTAAACATAGGATTCTCCAGAGTGCGGCTCTCCAGCCATACCTTACCGCCCAGCTCCTTGGCAGCGTCTATCCGGCCCAGGGTCTTTTTATTTTGGATCGTACCCAGTACAAAAGGTCCTGCTTTGGGGTTTTCTACCAGCCCGGTGGTGAAGTCAGCAAACTTTTGAGCAAACTCCTCAAAGCTTACTACGCCATCGGGCGTTTTGATGCCGTTTTCGGGTACAAAGAAGTTCTGTGGGGCAGTACACATCTGGCCGCTATACAAGGCTACGGAGAAGGTAATGTTTTGCACCACCTTGTCTATGTTGTCCACCGAATCCAAGATGACGGAGTTTACGCCAGTCTTCTCTGTGAAAACTGCCTTGCCAGGAATGCCTTCCAGGTAATCGCCAAAGGCTGAGTTGCCTGTGTAGTCGATCAACTTCACCGCCGAGTGCTCGGCTAGCTCCTTGGTGATCATGTTGTCGAAGCTATCTACCGCTAGCTGGCAAATGTCTACGGGCAGCCCTTGCTCTTTCAGCACCTGCTGCAATTCAGCAATCACGAGAGCAATCGGTAGCACCGCACCGGGGTGGGGCTTCACAATGACCGGGTTACCAGTAATCAGGCTAGCGTACATGCCGGGTACGGTGTTCCAGGTGGGGAAGGTAGAGCAGCCAATCACCAAGGACACGCCTTTGGGTACGGCACGCCACTCTTTGTCCAGCTGAATGTTGAACTTACCCATGGGCTTGTCCCAATACTGCGTGCTGGGGAAACGGCCTAGCTCTTCGTAGCCAGAGGCAATGGCTTCCAAAGCCCGGTCAGCGGCATGGGGGCCAGAAGCCTGAAAGGCCATCATGTAGCCTTGGCCGGTGGTATGCATAGTAGCGTAGGCTACTTCGAAGAAACGGCTTTTCATCCGCTCCAAGGACTCTATTAGGATGCCTGCACGGTCCTCAGCAGATACCTTGCGCCAAGCATGGTAGGCGGATTCGCTACGCGAAATGAGCGTGTCTACAGAAAAAGCAGGATATTCTATGTTAAGAGGAGCTTGCAGGTAGGGAGATTCCTCTACGCCAATCCAGTTTTCGGGGTCTGCTTGTAGCAGTTCGTCGTATTTTTTACCCATCTGGGCTTTAAATTTCTCCTGACCCGACTTATCAGCGTCTTCTCCGTATATTTTTGGGGAGGGATGCTCCGGATATTGTGCCCAGAAAGTACGCTCGTGCAAGGCTTTCACGGCGCGGTCCAGAATATCTTTATGGGAATCGTACAGACTCATATTCGAAAACGATTTAGGTGTGCGCGAATATACAGGTTGCCAAATGAAAATGACAGAACGGAAGGGGAGAGTGTCGCCAGGAAGTAGCATCATGAAATGGAGTTTTCTGATCGGCTGCATACTGGTTTCACTGGGGGCTTGGGGGCAGCAGTATGAGGCGCCCTATGCTCAGGATAAGATTGTAGTTAAGCTGAGGACATCCTTAGGACAATCCCGCTTGGCTGCTACTCTGCAGGGCACACTCACACCAGTTTTTCCACAGAAGCAAAGTTTTGCTGCCCGGCAGGCCACCACGGGGGTGGGCCTGGAGCGAATCTATTTCTTGAGTGTACCAGAAGGGGAAACCGTGGAAAGCTTGCTTGCTCAGTGGCAACGGGATGAGGCAGTGGAGTATGCCGAACCTTATTATTTACCCCAGCTACTGGTAGTACCCAATGATCCTGAAGCCCAGATCATAGGGGGAGAGCAGGACTACCTGGAAATCATTGAGGCTTACGAAGGATGGGATGTAACAACGGGAGATACCACGGTGGTGGTGGCCATCCTGGATAGCGGTACAGACTTTGACCATGACGACATACAAGGGCAGCTGGCCTACAATTATGCCGATCCTGTAAACGGAGAGGATGATGATGGCAACGGATATGTGGATGATTTTGCAGGCTATGACCTGGCTGACGGCGATGCTGATGCCACCGCCGATGTAGACAACCACGGTTTTCGGGTGGCTGGTTTTAGTAGTGCCACTACCAACAACGGTATTGGGATAGCTGGCGTAGGCTATAACTCCAGATACCTTCCCGTCAAGATTTTTCGCTCGGCGGATAACATATTCAATGAGGGGTATGAAGCCATCGTGTACGCAGCCGACCGGGGTGCCCAAATTATCAACCTAAGTTGGGGCGGCACCAACCCTACTACTCAGTTCTCGCGAGACCTAATTGACTATGCGGTAGAGGAGCGCGATGCGGTTATTGTGGCTGCAGCGGGAAATACCGCTGCGGAACTGGATTTTTACCCGGCCTCGCTGCCCAATGTGCTTTCTGTAGGGGCCACCAACAATCTGGATGAAAAGGCCTCATGGGCCACTTGGAGCCCCTTTATTGACTTAATGGCCCCCGGCGATAACGTATATACTCTGGACCGGGGCAACAGTTATCGCACCGTACTAGGCTCTTCTTTTTCTGCACCTCAGGTAGCAGGGGCCGCCGCCCTGATTAGGGCCTACCGTCCTCACTTGAATGCCGACCAGGTGCGGCAGCAACTACGAGTGTCGGCTACGGATATATATGATGTGGGTAGTAATGAAGACTACGCCTTCATGCTGGGCAGAGGGCGCTTAAGCGTGGTAGACGCTTTGGTGGATACACTCCAAACGGCTGTGCGGATGGTAGATCCTGGCTATACGGGTTCAGTGGGGCCTTATGTCAATTTCGATGATACTTTGTACATCACGGGAGAGCTGGTTAGCTACTTGCAGCCTTGGAAGGAGGGTACGGCCACCCTTACCACTCAGTCTCCCTATGTCACGCTATTAGACTCCACCTACTCGGTGGACTCCTTAGGCACTCTTGACCGCACCGGGCAGGACACCCTATTCACAGTCTATCTTCATCCTGACTTATCGGCCTCAACGGAAATACTCTTCCGGTTGGACTTTTCGGGTACTGATTATGAGGATTTTCAACATTGGCAGATTACTTCCGAGCCTCCGTTTGTATCCGTTGACAATGGCGCGCAATACCTCACCGTAGGGGATAACGGTAATCTGGGATACTATCAGGACGTGAAAACCAATGGCATTGGCTGGATGTATAGTGGAAGTCAATTACTTAGCCATATGGGGCTAGTGGTAGCCCTTGATTCTACCCAGGTGGCGGACAATGCCGTGAGTAGAATGGCAATCGAAAGCCGATCGACGGACTTTGCTGCATTTACTCCGGTTAAGCGGTTCCAAAACGCTGCGGCAGGGGTCGATATTCGCAGCTGGTTTCAAGACTCCTTGCCAGACTTTCCGGTGGTGAGGATTCAACAACGTTGGCTGGCAGAAGATGAGGAAAGCGCTTCTCCTTTTTTGGTGGCAGAATACCGGTTTGTGAATACCGGAGACTCCACCTTGGAGGGCCTTCATGTAGGTTGGCTTTCTGACTGGGAAGTAGAACTGGAAACCCATAACCGGGCGGGATATGACAGCCTGGGCATGCTAGGATATATTTCGGATTCGGCTGGGGTGGAATTTGCTGGCGTAGCATGGTTGTCTGCGGATAGCACCTTTTTCACGGCCATCGACTGGGGTTCAGAAAATGGAAATACATCGGATGTAGATACTGCCTTGTCGGATGCTGACCGGTTTGCCTTGTTGACGAACGAGCGAGGTAAATTAGAAGCAGGCATAGAAGGATCAGGCAATGATGTGGGACTGGCCGCTGGCTATTATCTAGATAGCCTGCAAGCTGGTCAGAATCGCCCGGTGGCGTTTGCCTTAGTAGTGGGTAATTCATTGGAAGAACTGCGTGATGCAGCAGACTCTGCCAGGAAATTCTATCAAGCGTATCGCGCTCAGCCAGATACCTGGGGGGTAGTAGAAGTATGTGCTGAGGTAGAGAATGTCCTAGACCCAACCGGAAATTCTTTCAACTGGTATGCGGACCGGGCCGGGGAATCTCTACTGGCTACGGGTTCCACCTTTACTACTGGAGCCCTTACCCAGGATACGGTTTTCTACATCGAGAACTTAGATAGCGGCTACCAGGATGCTATTCATCAGTATGTCGTACGCATTCGAGAACCCGAGGCCAGATTTACCCTTTCGGCCGATACCCTGGTGCTTTCCGAGGGAGGTTCAGCCCGAGTGGATTTACACCAAACCAGCGAAGGTGCTACTAGTTTTGCCTGGGATTTTGGAGAGGGTACGCAATCCGGTTTGGAACAACCGAGCCCTGCGTACTTCGCTTCAGGTACCTATTGGATTACCCTTACGGTAACGAATAGCCTTGGCTGTGTGGATTCCCTGAGCCAATCGGTGCGGGTATTGCAGAGAGCAGCCAATCCTGCCCTGGCAGATCAGTCCATTTGCTATGGTGAGCAAGCCACACTAGCGGTGTCCGGCGTGAATGCTCTTGCGGTATATACTAACGCCAACCTAGAAGGAGATCCGGTTACGGGCTCATCCGTAAGTATCGGCCCCTTGCTGTCGGATACTACTCTTTGGGTTACGAATCAGGATTCGGTCATAGAAAGCCTTCCTACAGAAGTTACCATTCAGGTAGTGAAGGTAGGTGCTGATTTGATGGTTCAGCCTGATACCACCATGCTAAATACTTTGGGCCTGAGCTTTACTGACCAAAGTATCACCGCAGATGCCTGGACTTGGTACGTAAATGATGTGGAAGTGGGCACTCTGTCTACCGTGTATGCGGCCCTCCCTGCTGCTGACTCTCTGTCGGTTAGTCTGTTAGCAGAATCAAGCGAAACAGGATGTGTAGACAGTACTGGGTATTGGCTCTTTCCCAAGGCAAGGGGTGCAGTAGAAGCCTCCACTTTGCACGTATGCCCTGGCGAGGAAGTGCAGTGGAATCCCGGTGGGGCGGAGGTGTTAGTTTTTGCTAGCGATGCTGCCGGGGCAGAAGTGCTACACAAGGGTACCGTGTTTTCCCATTCCTCCTATACTACCGATACCGTATGGGTAGCTAGCTTGGAAGGCTTTGTACCCAGTACCTTTCAACCCTTGGTGGCCCGCCGAGTATCAGCTGCTTACACAGTAGATCCCGATCAGGCTACCTTTCAGGTGCTGGATACTACCCATTTCCTGGCTTCGGATGATCTGATTGCCACCCATCTCTGGCAATTTAATGAAGGGCCTTACCGGACGGAAAATCCACTGATAAATACCTGGCTTACCTCGGGTACTTATGAGGTTACTCTACTGGCTATCGATAGTTTGGGTTGTGAAGATACCCTTAGCCAAACCTATACGGTGGTACCTCGCGAGTCCAATGATACGGTCACGGGCTTGCCCAATGAGTGGTTAGAGGATTTTGGGCTGTTTCCCAATCCTGCCCTTACTTCGGTTACGGTGGATTGGCCTTCTTATCGGGAGTCCCCGCAGAGGGTTCGAATTGTAGATACCCAGGGAAGGATATTGACGGAAAAGCCCTGGTCTGACCTCCATGAAGGGAAATTGATGTTGCATGTTTTGGATTCAGGGCCATATTGGGTACAATTGGTCTTTACCCAAGGCGTCATGCATAGGATGCTGTGGGTGGGTACCCGGTAGTAACTGTTCTCTTGCGGGATGAAATGAAGCCAGTCCATGAAACTTTCTGAAGCTGATAAAAACGCACTGAGGGATTTTCGAAAAGTCTTGCATCAGTTTCCAGAGCTTTCTGGGGAAGAATTGGAGACTCCTAAGCGTATTCTTGAGTTTCTGACCCCAACCCATCCTGATCAAGTCATTCGCCCGGCAGGAAAGAATGGACTGGTAGTAGTATATGAGAGTAAGGTGCCCGGGCCGGTAGTGTTTATTCGGGCCGATATAGATGCCTTGCCCATTCAAGAGCGAGGCCAGAGGGCGCATCTTTCCCAGAACCCAGGCGTAGCTCATTTGTGCGGGCATGATGGTCATACCACCATGGTGGCCGCCTTAGGATTGTTGTTTGGTAGAGTAAGGCCCGCCAAAGGCAAGGTTGTACTATTATTTCAGGCAGCAGAGGAAATAGGGCAAGGGGCAGTGTGGATGATAGAAGACCCACAAGTAAAGGCCTTGCAACCCGACTTTGTCTTTGGGCTGCATAATATTCCCGGTGTGCCGGAGGGGAAGGTGCTTTTGCGAGAGGGGACTTTCAATGCTGCCTCCCGGGGAATAGAAATTCAGCTCAACGGAGCCACGAGTCACGCTGCCGAACCTTGGAATGGGCGGTCGCCCATGAAAGCGATGACTGAAATCCTGTTGGGTCTTGAGACATTGCCCGAACGTGGAGGGTACAAGGAGTACAGCTTGGTAACGGTCGTTCACGCCTTACTAGGCGAAGTAGCCTTTGGTACCTCACCCGGCTATGCGGAAGTAAGAGCGACTCTGCGCAGCCACCATGATGATGACATGAAGCTGCTCACCCACCGGGCAGAACTCATGGTAAATCAAATCACGGATCGGTATAAGCTCAACTATGCGGTGCAATACCAAGAGGTATTTCCAGCGGTGGTCAATGCTCCACAGGCATTTCGACATCTAGAACGAGCCGCTAAGGAGCGTGCCTTTGATGTACAATATCTGGAGCAACCCATGGGCTGGTCAGAAGATTTTTGCCATTACAGCCAGCTGGCCCCCGCTGCCTTTTTTGGGTTAGGAGCCGGGGTAAACCAACCAGAATTGCATCACGAGAACTATGATTTTCCAGATATCATCACCGAGGCGGGGGTGGAGATGTTTCTGGGGGCCATTGAAAGTGTAATGTCAGAAGATTGATGGTTTGGCTCCTTTTTGCTTATGTAGGCTAATTTTTAGCCCTGCTTTGTGTGATCGGATGAGGTTTTTCCGGTAATGGGCTAACTTTGAGGCCCACGTTATTCATCGCACATCATGGAGACTACCCACGCCACTTCGGCTACCTCGTTGGATCATGCCCATCATTTTCAGATGTACAACCGATTCCCGGTTACCCTTACCCACGGTCAGGGCTGTACGGTATACGATGCCGAAGGCAAGGCCTATCTGGATGGCTTGGCAGGCATCGCGGTGAATACCCTGGGGCATGCTCACCCAGCCCTGGTAGGTGCTATCCAGGAGCAAGCTGCCCGCTTGATGCACGTCTCCAATCTGTACTTTACTGAACCTCAAGCCCAATTGGCTCAGAAGTTAACCGAGGTTGCGGGCATGGAGCGGGTCTTTTTCTGCAATAGTGGCGCGGAAGCCAACGAAGGGGCCATCAAGTTGGCAAGAAAAATAGCCAAACAGCGGGGTAGGGGAGGCGAAATCATTAGTCTGCAAAATGCCTTCCATGGTCGTACCATCGGTACCATTGCGCTAGGCCAAGAGAAATACTCGAAGGACTTCGTGCCCATGCCGGGGGTGCTTCGCCAGGCAGTGTTCAACGATATTGAGGCTGTGAAGGCCCTGGTGAGCCAAGAAACTGCCGCTATTTTGGTGGAGCCGATACAAGGGGAAGGCGGTATTTACCCGGCCCAAAAGGAATTCTTGGAGCAATTGCGTGCTCTGTGCGATGAGCACCAGCTTACCCTGATATTTGATGAGGTGCAGACAGGAGTGGGCCGCACAGGTTTTTGGTACGCCTGGCAATACTATAGTGTGCGGCCAGACATCCTGGCGAGTGCCAAGGGTCTGGGAGGTGGTTTCCCCATTGGGGCGGTGCTGGCCAGAGAAGAAATTGCTCAGTACCTGAAGCCAGGGGACCACGGGACCACCTACGGAGGAAACCCTTTGGCTGCGGCAGCGGCTTTGGCAGTGCTCAATACCGTACAGGCTGAAGGCCTGCTAGAGGCTACACAAGCTAACGGCCGATATTTGCGTCGGCGCCTGGAGGAATTCCAAGCTAAATTCACGGAGGATGTGCTGGAGGTGCGTGGGGTAGGTCTGATGCAGGGGGTGCAAATGGCGTATCCTACCAGGCCCCTAGTGACCTTGCTGCTACAAGAAGGGGTGCTGGCCAGTGCTACCGCTGGTACTGTAGTACGTTTTGTGCCGCCCCTCATTGTCACTCAGGACGAAATAGACCAGATGGTAAGTGGTTTAGAAAGGGCGATGGAACGGTATCAGGAAGAGAAATAAGCAGGTTCCTTCTCCAGTTTTTTTGGTCAGGGAATGATTTTCTGAGAGAGCTTACCAAGCTTTTGTGTAGGAGACGGTAGGGATGATTATCTTAACCCAAAACCTATTCGCCCTATACTTGCCGTATGCGCAGCCTTAGTCTTTTCCTTGTATTACTGCCCACCTTGGGCTTTGCCCAAAGTCTTACGGGTACCTTCATCGGTCATGCACACAATGACTATGAGCATACCCAACCCTTGCTTCAGTCACTAGGGTATGGGTTTGAATCCATTGAGGTAGATATTTTCCAAAAGAGGGGAGAACTTGTAGTGGGTCACAATCCCTACAGTTTAGGAGGGAAGCCTACCCTGGAAGAGTTGTATTTCCGGCCTCTAAGCAATTTGGTGAAGAACCGGGAAGGAACGCTCTGGCTGTTGGTAGACCTGAAAAAGTATCACCCGGATATGCTGGAATTGCTGCATCTGCTTTGTATTCGGTACGAAGATATGCTCATGTCCAGAACCGATTCTGTGGGTTCTAGGCCGGTTCAAATCATCTTGAGTGGGAATTATCCCCGTGCTGAGATAATGGCCAATGAACGGTATTGTTTCTTTTTTATCGACGGACGATTCCCAGAGCTGGATTCCTATGATGCTAAGCTAGTGCCCATGGTGAGTGCCAGCTTCACGGAGTACTGTTGGTATCGGGGTAAGGGGCCTATTACCCGCAACGAAGCGGAAGAGATTCTGTCCTTGGTAGAACAAGCCCATGCTAAGGGAATTCGGGTTCGGTTTTGGCGCACGGCGGACAATGAGAATGTTTGGGAGACTCTCCGCATCCTCGGTGTGGATGTGATTGGGGTAGATGATTTGGTGGGCTTTACGGCTTATCGCAATTGAACCTTTCTCCAGGTAGGATTCTGTAGGAAACGTTTTAGGCGACACACTATTACAAAATCAACTTTGAGGTTTCATCCTACCCAACTAAAAAAGCTGCCTGGTGGGGCAGCTTTTAGATGTTTTAGGTACTACAGTGGATCAACCGCTCTGCTTTACGCGCCAAGTGAAATAGCCTACTCCTCCAGAGGAAGCACTACTTCCCGCTTCTGGACGAAGTTTGCCACCAAATATTGCGTTGCGCAGCGTGCGCTGATCAGTTGCATTCAGGGTGCCTTCTACTAGTTCTACCTTGGTAATATTACCAAATTTATCACTA
>JBCBHI010000048.1:0-13216 GCA_038525885.1 Bacteroidota bacterium | reverse complement strand
GGCAGATTTTGTGTACGTTAAGAACTGGTCTCCTTATGAGCAGTATGGCCATGTGCAACCCGTCGATGCTAACTGGACGGTGACGGTGGATAAGATGGCCTTGACGAACCAGGGCCAATTTATGCATTGCCTGCCGCTACGCAGAAACGTGGTAGCTAGTGATGCGGTAGTGGATGCATCCGTAGTTTATGAGCAGGCGAAAAATCGTATCTTTTCTGCTCAAGCGGTACTACATACTCTTTTGACCTAAAAACTACTTTCGTACATGATCCAGGTGGTAAAGCTCGGCGGAGCTGTTTTGGAAGACGATACCCTACGCCAACAGGTATTGCAAGCTTTTGCTCAGCTTTCGGGGCCCAAAGTGCTGGTGCATGGAGGAGGCCGGGAAGCAGATCAGTTAGCTAAACAACTGGATATTCCGGTGGAGAAGGTGGAGGGTAGGCGAGTTACGAACGCTGCTACTTTGAAACTGGTGACGATGATGTACGGTGGGTGGCTCAATACCCGGATTGTTGCTGAATTGCAAGCATTGGGCGTTGATGCTTTGGGCCTCTCTGGGGTAGATGGTAATGTGGTCCGAACCACCCGGAGACCCGCTGAGCCGCTTGATTTTGGTTTTGTGGGGGATTTAAAGGCTGGTGGAGTCAATGTGCCTCGGCTAATGGGTTTTCTGGATCATGGGCTCACTCCGGTCCTTTGTGCTATAACTCACGATGGCAATGGGCAATTGCTCAACACCAATGCGGATTCGTTGGCTGCCGGAGTGGCTAAGGCTTTGGCCCAGCAAGCAGAGGTGGACCTGGCGCTGTGTTTTGAGCGGGATGGCGTACTTACGGATTCGGATGATTATGCAAGTTGGTTGCCTACCCTTACGCCTGAGGAGTTTAGTGAGATGAAGGAGGACCAAATTGTTTTTGCTGGCATGATTCCCAAATTAGAAGAAGGGTTTGCTGCCAAAGAAGCCGGAGTAAATAAGGTGTGGGTTAAGAGTTCTTCTAACCTATCAAATAATAGAGGTACTGAACTCATTCTGGAATAGGGAAAAGTTAAGAGAGCTAGTACAGATAGTCGACTAGCTCTCTTGGAGGTGCTTATTCAATTTGTTCCAACGCGTTTGGTAGGCTTGGAGATAATTCCGCTGTAATGACGGACTTAGGTATGAGGCCTCAATCAAGCGTTTGATCTTGTCCTGCCCGCTTAGCATTTTTTGCCAAGCCTTGTCTCTAATGCGGTCCGAAATCCCTGCGCGTTTTGCCAAGACGTTGAACTGCGCCGTTACCTTCCCTTGGGCCAGGGATTTGGGTAGTAAGCCCCCTTCCAAGGCAAAGTCCGAATCTTGAATATGAACTCGGGTGTTGAGCAAGTCATATGCGGGGCTCAGCCGAAAATCTCCTAACTCAGTTTGCAATAGCGAAAAATTCTTGAAATGAGCATCGCCATTGGAGAAGAGATAATTGAAGATCAGCAGACTCCATAGTTTTGGAGCTTCCACTACATACGCGGGTAGGTACTGTTTCATCAACCCAAACAGCTCATCGTAGGAGCCTAGGTATTTGAAATGTGTACCGTGAGTTTGTGGAGTTCTCTTGGCCAAGGAGGCAAAATCCTCGCTGGCCCACTTCGTGCCGTTTTCTCTCACATCGAAGCGCTTAGTAAGGTATGCGGCTTCGCCATCCTGAAAGAAAATAAGAGCATTTTCAGCCGTTTCTATTCCGTACACTTGCCGTGCTATTTGCATGGTAAGGTGCTCATTGGCGGGCATGAATGCCGTGTTCTTACCAACTTTCGGGATGGGCTTTAGTATATAGTGCCCTGTTTCGCCTGCTTGACTCAGTCTTAGTTTGTTCTTCTCCAATACCACCGAAAACTTCTCCTGAACTCCAGAGATAGAGATGCGGGTTTGATTGTCGATAAACTTGGGGGCGTCCCCCTGATCGTTAGAAGGGGAAGGGTAGGGGAGTACATGATGTACCAGGCGGTTGTGAAACATACGACGCAGGCAAGTGCGACTGTAGGTAGTATGACCTGCAGTGAGTGTGCCTGGGCAATATGTTAAGTTGGGTACAGACATGGTTAGTCTTGGAGTGTCTCTAGAGTTACTGCCCCAATGGTGTCATATTGGGCTGAGGCTAAAAGTAACCCGAAGTGATCATTGGGGTCTATTTTAAGTTCTAAGCAAATGGACTGTTTATTGGTGCCCTCTGGGAGCATGTTGTAAAAGAATGAGAACAAGGTTCTGTTTTTGAATTCCAAGGTTTGCTTGGGGAGCGTGAGGCTAATGGCAGGCTTTTTTGGGTTCATTACCCATGTATCATGGTAATGAAAGGTATAACTGCCATCATCATGCTCTGTGATGATGCCAGCCTCATCTTGGTTGAATAGTACCCGTCCCTGCCTCATGATTCATGAGGATTCGGTACCTCCAAAGTTAGGTTGAACCCCAGTGTGTTAGCGATCTTTTCTAAGGTGTCTAGCCTGGGGTTAGCTTCGCCACGCTCAATTTTATACAGAGTGTTCACACTAATGCCTGCCATATCCGCCAATATAGGTTGGGTGATATTCAATTCTTTTCGGCGTCTTTTGATTGCTTGTCCAATCATTGTTTTTGACATTATAGTGTGATTTTGATGGTAATTTACCGAATTTTCCTCTGTTTTCTTATAATTATCATACTATAGTGTGATAAATGTGTTGATTTTATTTTACGTCTATAAATCCAATTTTGTTGTGATTTTAAAAGTAAATTCCCTTTCAATGGCAATGTTTCCTTTGAAAATCACATTATGGTATGATTTTTAAGGTAAAAATGCTTCTATGCCTCGTTTATGATGCAAATATCCAATTATATTGGGATAATGATGTTCAATAGGTGTTCTGGATTTGGGCCCAAAGGGAATTTGTGAATCCCGCCAACGTGGAGATCTTCCAGTCGGCAATGCTAAATTTTTCCCAGCCCCATTCGCTTTGGGGTATAATCCCTACGGTTTTCATCCCTGCACCGTGTGCCGCCCTTAGCCCGGTTGCGGAGTCCTCAAAGGCTAAACAAAATTCTGGCTCTATGCCTAATTGCCTGGCGCCCAATTGATAAATGGCAGGGTGTGGTTTTCCTAGTTCCACATCGTCTACAGAAACTAAGGTCTGGAAGAACTGGCTGATCTTTAGACGGTCTAATACTAATGGGATAAGCCAACCTGGAGAGTTGGTGACTAGCCCTATGGGTAAGCCTTGTTTATGGAAAAATTCCAGAAGGGCATGAGTGCCCGGAATGGGCTGCCCTTCTGTTTTGATTTTTTCTCCCACGTACCGGATTACTCGTTCGCCTACCTCTTGCTGTGATACGCCCTGCCAGGGCTGGCGTTGGTACCAAAACTCAGTAACCGCCTCGGTGGTCATTCCGGAGGTGGTTTTGGCCAATTCAGGATCAATGGTGACTCCTAGCTCTCCGAATACCGCTTGTTCTCCTTCTGCCCAGAAGGGCTCTGAGTCAATGAGGGTGCCATCCATATCGAAAAGGATAGCCTGTGGACCATTAGGTTGTTTCATCGCAGTACCTTTCCAGAGCCCCCGCAAGCATCACATTTGTCTCGTTCTCCCCGGGTGGCTAGCCAGTAGCCCCTGCCATCGCATTTCTCACATATCTTGTAGGCAGAACGTGGAGTGAGCGTTCGGATTAGGAAAACAACGAGAAGAATGAGGGCAAGAAAAATGAGGAGACGAATCATGGATGAGGATGAATTGCTGCGCCAGCGGAAATTACTACACTTCTTACAAACCCCAAATCCTGCAGGTGCCCTCAGGCTTTATTGCACTCTGTGACGCCCATTGGCCAGAAAGGAAATGTTGGGCAGGGTCTGGTGCCGATTGAAGTAATCATACCCTGCCTTCAGGTCAGTCCAGAGGTCTTTCACTTTTGGGTTAGGTTGGTCGGCGATCAGGGTAGCATACACGTCGTTGTTCAAGTTGGCTGGGAACAGTGTGATGGGGATCGTGGATTGACCGTTGTTTCTGGCTTCCACACAAAGGAGGTAGAGCTCTTTGATTTTGTCATCGGTGATGGGTATGCATCCAATGGTGACGCAAGCCCCATGCAAAAAGATGTCTCCACCTAGGTTGCCCCTCTGCCCTAAAATTTGATCAGATCGGTTAGGGTAATTGACTTTCAGAGAAAGGTAAAAGTTGCTTGAGGGGTTGAAATGGCTGAGGTGATAGTAGCCCTCAGGAATTTGGCCGTCGCCCTGTTTACGCTTGGGTCCGAGGGCGCCAGAGGTCCTGCACATTTCGTAGGTTTTCAATAGCTGGAATCGCTGATCATCTCGATTTTTGGCCCATACCTCTAGCTCCCGCTCATGTTTGAACCCGCGCAGGTATAGCTGTATCTCCTCCATGCGAATGCCATTTTGCGTAAGCAAGGTCTTAAGTTCCTGTTCCTTATCCGCATACGCTTGACGGACCCGTGGATAGCGAAGTTGCTCCTCTTTGAAGGTGTTGTGGGTAAAGCCAGAGCCTAGGAGGATCAGCAACAAAAAGAGGGTAGAATAAACGGATCGCATGGCGAATGCTTTTATGAGGAAACGAGTCCCCGTTGGAAAAGGTGTAGGTAGTAAACAAAAACGGCCACCCCGTTGCTGGAGTGGCCGCTGTATTAGGATAACCTAAAAAGCTTACCGGTACATCACTTGGTTGATGGCTTCTATGGTGCGTTTCACGTTGGGGAGAGTCTCCTCTATGAGAGTAGGAGCATAACCTAAGGGTAGGTCCATGCTGTTTACTCTACCTACAGGTGCATCTAGGTAGTCAAAAGCAGTTTTCTGAACATGGAAGGCAATGTCTTGCGACAAAGAAGCAATCGGCCAGGCTTCTTCTACCACTACCAGGCGGTTCGTTTTCTTTACGGAGTTAATTACCGTTTCGTAGTCCATAGGCCTAACCGTAAGCATGTTGATTACTTCAACTTGCACACCTTCTTTAGCCAAAACATCAGCGGCTTCGCGCACTACTTTCATCATTTTGCCAAAGCTGATCAGGGTAACATCTTTGCCTTCCTTCTCAACAATGGCTTTGCCTAGTGGCAAGATGTATTCGCCATCAGGTACTTCACCCTTATCTCCATACATTAATTCAGATTCCATGAAGATGGTAGGATCATTATCCCGGATAGAGGCCTTGAGCAAGCCTTTGGCTTCATAAGGATTTGAGGGTACCACTACTTTGAGCCCGGGAGTATTGGCATACCAGTTCTCAAAGTTTTGAGAGTGCTGCGCGCTCAACTGTCCGGCGTTTCCGGTAGGTCCGCGAAAAACGATGGGTACGCTGTACTGCCCGCCGGACATGTATAACATCTTCGCGGCGCTGTTGATCACTTGGTCAATCGCTACCAGCGAAAAGTTGAAAGTCATGAATTCAATGATCGGTCGTAGGCCGTTCATGGCTGCGCCCACCCCCAACCCGGCAAAACCAAGCTCTGTAATAGGAGTATCTAAAACACGTTCAGGTCCAAACTCATCAAGCATTCCCTGACTTACTTTGTAGGCGCCATTGTATTCTGCTACTTCTTCTCCCATCAGGAAGATTTTTTCGTCACGGCGCATCTCTTCACTCATGGCCTCACGCAAGGCCTCGCGAAACTGGATTTCTCTCATGGTTTTGGTTTTTCCAAGGTGCCCAAAAATACGGCGGGCCTACGGATTTCGCAACGCTAGCGAATGATACGGTTTGCAAGAGGGCAACCGATTGATTACGAGAAAGTTGGGGAGGCTAATTTTAGCGAATTAGGGTGCAAAGGGCTAAAAATGGCTGTCCGAGGAGATGATTCAGACCTCCGATGCCCCCAATTTGCGCCAGAAAAGGAAAGCCTCAGCATAAGCTCGGAAGTTATACTGAGGCGAAAATGTTCCGTGTGTCAGGATCAGCGAGTTAGGAAATATATTCCTAACCCCAGACCTACTACTAATACTACAATAATGGCAATGGTGGTCATATTCAGCAGTGTTTGTGTTTTTTTAGAATAACGATCCTAAAATAAGGATAGTACAAGCTGTGGGGGCTACAAATTGCCTGCAATATTTACCTAAAACTTTCCTTTTGGAAGGTTTGGCTCCTAACTTTGCGGCCGCATTCGAAAACGATTGTTAACCCAAATCCCACCGAAATACCATGAAAGTAACCGTAGTAGGTGCCGGTAACGTAGGAGCCACTTGTGCTGACGTACTGGCCTATCGCGAGATTGCCAATGAAGTTGTATTGCTGGACATCAAAGAAGGTGTAGCTGAAGGCAAGTCGTTGGACATCTGGCAAAAAGCCCCCATCAATTTGTACGATACCCGCACGGTGGGTTCTACTAATGACTACAGCAAAACTGCTGGGTCTGACGTAGTGGTTATTACATCTGGTTTGCCTCGTAAGCCAGGAATGTCTCGTGACGATTTGATCGAGACGAATGCCGGTATCGTAAAGTCTGTGACTGAAAATGTGATCAAGCATTCGCCTGAGGCCATCATCATTGTGGTATCCAATCCTCTGGATGTAATGACCTATCAGGCCCACCTGAGCTCTGGTATGCACCGGAACAAAGTAATGGGTATGGCGGGTATCCTGGATACGGCCCGGTACCGTGCTTTCCTAGCCGAGGCACTGAATGTATCTCCTAAAGATATTCAGGCGGTACTCATGGGTGGTCACGGTGACACAATGGTACCACTACCTCGTTACACAACAGTAGGGGGTATCCCAGTAACTGAGATGATCGATGCTGAGAAATTGGACGCGATTGTAGAGCGCACTAAGAAGGGTGGCGGTGAGTTAGTAAAACTCATGGGTACCTCAGCCTGGTATGCTCCCGGATCAGCGGCTGCGCAAATGGTTGAAGCTATTGTGCGGGATCAGCGTCGTGTTTTCCCTGTATGTGTGAAGCTGGAAGGTGAGTACGGAATTGACGGAACTTACTTGGGCGTACCTGTAATCTTGGGCAAAAACGGAATTGAGCAGATCATTGAACTGGATCTGAACGATGATGAAAAAGCTCTATTGACCACTTCTGATGGTCACGTACGTGAGGTAATGAGCGTACTGGATCGGTTGAATGGCTAATTAGTCAACCACGAAGGATAGATTTGAAAGCAGGCCTTGGCCTGCTTTTTTTGATTAAAAGTGTATTGATTGGTAGACTTTCTGGGCGAATTCCAAAAGTGGTCTCATTCTTGCCTAATGTATCATAGCAACAATGAACAAGGTCAGATGAGAAAACTATACTGGATAGCCTTTGCAGCGGTGAGTACGTTACTTACTGGCTGCTTTGTAGTAGTAGAGGAACCCTATGTGGTGGTAGATCCTCGGGATAATTTTACAGGCATTTTTGAGGTGGAAGAATTCAGCCAGGTGTATGATGCCACCACGTATTACAATGTAGAGGTGACCAAAAGCCCCTACGAATTGGATGTGGTTTGGATCTCCAATTTCTACGGTATTGAACTGGATATTTATGGAGTAGTAAGTGGAGGTGATGTACAGATTCCCCGGCAGACCATAGGGAACTATGAAGTGGATGGTTGGGGCTACCTGACCAATGAAGGCCGCTTACGGCTCTTCTTCACCTTCGTAGAACACCGTCCCTTTGGCTCGTTGATCGATGAGTGCGACGCGCTGTTTTATGCCCTTTATTAAGCCAAGCCAAGGCCTCATTTATAGCATTTGAGGCCTTACTTATTTCCTCAACCAAAACAGGGGTGAAGTAGCTCCCACTCATCCGGTAAATTGGCCGATAAACATCGGTATAAATCTTTTTATGTTGCTTCCCGTCTAAGTTAGCGACCCCAAAACAACCCGAAATCATCGGGCGTATACCCGATTGTGCTCCACAGGATGGGGCACAATGTCATACTCGCTTACTGAACGTGAACAACATGATCAACTTTAGGCTTCGGCGTGTAGCTCTCTGTATGGGCTTAGTCGTTGGTTCCCTAAGTGCGCTACAGGCCCAGGCCCCCAAGCGCTATACTTCCAGTGAATTACATCTTGGAATTAAGAAACTCAACGTATTGGGCAAGGTCTTGTATATGGCGGCGCACCCAGACGATGAGAATACTCAGATGATTGCCTGGCTTGCCAATGAAAGACTCTATGAAACCGGGTACCTGGCGCTAACTCGTGGTGATGGGGGGCAAAACCTGATAGGCCCTGAAATTCGGGAAGGGCTTGGCGTTATCCGAACGCAAGAGCTACTGGCAGCCCGCCGGACGGATGGTGGTCAACAGTTTTTCACCCGTGCCAATGATTTTGGTTACTCCAAGCATCCTGATGAAACCTTTAACATTTGGGATCGGGAGCAGGTATTGGCCGATGCGGTTTGGACCATCCGAAAGTGGCAGCCTGATGTGATCATTACACGCTTCTCGCCAGACCGGGCAGGGCTTACCCACGGGCACCATACTGCTTCGGCTATCCTGGCGAAGGAAGCTTATGAGGCTGCGGCCGATCCCAATCGGTTTCCGGAGCAGTTGACGGAAGTGGATGCCTGGCAAGTGCGGCGAGTATTTTGGAATACCAGCGAATGGTTTTACCGGAGGTCTGGACAGACTTTTGATCCTTCGGATAAATTTCAAGTGGATGTGGGAGCTTACAATCCCCAATTGGGCCTTAGCTACACAGAAATAAGTGCCTTGAGTCGCAGCATGCACAAAAGCCAAGGGTTTGGTTCCACAGGTAGACGTGGTCAGGTAAATGAATGGCTTGCCCTATTGAAGGGAGACATGCCTACAGATGATTTTATGGAAGGCATTGATGCTTCGTGGCATCGCATTCCTGGGGCTGAGGAACTAAATGAGCTTCTCCGCCAAGCAGACGAATCCTTCAATCATGAGCATCCTGCGGCGATTGTTCCCCTGTTACTAGAGGCCCGGTTGGAAATGCTGAAGCTGGAGAATTCCATGTGGAAGGTTACCAAACTGGGAGAGCTGGACGAGATTATTCGGGGATGTTTGGGGCTGTACTTAGAAGTGGTTGCGAATGATTACTCCTTCACCCAAGGGGATAGCCTTACGCTTACCGCTGAGCTGGTCAATCGATCTGAAGTGCCTGTGGTTTGGAAAGCCATTACGGTAACCACTCCTGAAATGCGCACTCTTTGGAATGCTGAAAAAGAGGTTCGGTTAGGAACCAACCGTAGGGTGAGCGAATCCCAAACGGTAGCCATCACTACCACATCAGCTTGGTCAGAGCCTTATTGGTTAGAAAAAAGTGGAACCCTTGGGATGTACCGGGTAGATGATCCGCTCAAGATTGGCCGGCCTGAAAATGCTCCTTTCCTGGAAGCTGGTTTCGGCATCGAAGTAGAGAACCAGTTTATCAGCTTTAGCCATTTGCCAGTAGTCTACAAGCGAAACGATCCGGTAGATGGAGAAGTATATCGCCCGCTGGCCTACATACCACCCGTATTTGCTAATGTGTTGGATCCGGTATTGATTTTAGCCGATAATAATCCCAAAAGGGTTCGGGTGAATCTGTCTGCAGGTACCAACAATGTATCGGGTACCGCGCGTATTCAGGTGCCTGAAGGATGGAAAGCCACTCCGGCTGAGATTCCTTTTTCGTTTACTCAAAAAGGTGCTTCCCAATTGGTGGAGATATCAGTAACTCCGCCCAGGAATGCCTCTCGCGGCGAACTTACCATTGAGATGGAGGTAGATGGGCAAATATATAATCGGTCCCTGCAGACTATCGAGTATGACCATATACCCGTGCAAACCATGTTGCCGGTGGCTAAAGCCAATCTCAATCGCCTGGATATTAAGAAAGCGGGAGACCTGATTGGCTACATTATGGGAGCTGGAGATGAGATCCCTAAAAATCTGGAGCAGATTGGCTACCAAGTGGATATGTTGGAAGAGGGAGATGTAGCGAATGGCGACTTGTCCCAGTACGATGCGATTGTACTGGGGGTACGGGCGTACAATACTGTAGGGTGGTTGAAGTTCCAACAGCCCAAACTGCTGGAATATGTGAAGCAGGGAGGTACTATGGTGGTGCAATACAACACTAGCTTCCGTTTGGTGACGGATGAACTGGCTCCCTACCCCTTGACGCTTTCTCGCGACCGGGTTACGGTGGAAGAAGCCGAGGTGCGTATGTTGGACCCCAAACATCCGGTATTGCGCTCACCCAATAAAATCACGGATGCTGATTTTGAAGGTTGGGTACAAGAGCGCGGGTTGTATTTCCCGAACCAATGGGACGACGCGTTTACCCCGATCCTTAGTAGTAATGACCCCGGAGAGACCCCGAAAGACGGTGGGCTGTTGGTGGCTCAATACGGCGAAGGATGGTACGTATATTCCGGCTACTCTTGGTTCCGGGAATTGCCTGCGGGCGTACCGGGAGCCTACCGATTGTTTGTGAATTTGATTTCCCTCGGGAAATAAGATCAATATTTCCCTCGCAAGCGGCGGCGGAAAAAGGTGCGAATTTTTGTGATGCTGAGTCGGTGATTCTCCATTCCTTCTACACCTATCAGGTAGGCTACCGGTTGTAACCGTGGGCTTTGTTTCATCAGAATACGAAGGGTACCCATGAAGGGTATCACGATGAACATGCCCGGTAACCCCCAGAGCAAGCCTGCCACGATTACACTGAGAATGGTGGTGAAGGGATTGATGTTGACGCTACCTCCGGTGATGTTCGGGGTAAGAATGTTATTCTCAGTGAACTGGATGATGACGAAGAGAATCAGCACCCCTACAGCATACCGAGGGGAGCTTTCGGTGAGAATGGCAACCGTAAGGGGAATGGCCCCACCAATGAGGGTGCCGAAGTAGGGGATGAAGTTCATGATGGCGCTAAGAATACCCAGTAATACGGCGTATTTGATACCGACGATGAGCAGGCCAATGGAGTTGAGGAAGCACAGGACAAAAACTACCGTAAAGACTCCTACCATGTAGCTGCGCACCATCGCGGAGATTTCCATGATGGTAAGGTCAGCTTCCTCGTGTTTCTCCTTGGGCACCAGCATCTTGATGAAGATGACGAATTTGTCCCGGTAGAAGAGTAAAAAGAACATGTACACGGGGAGTAGGGCCAAGCGGGCCACGGCGCCCGTGGTAGTGGCAAATATGGAGCGTAATTGCTCGCTGCCGGATTCTATGGCGGAGGTGATGTTGTGCGAAAGCCAGCCTTCCTCTATGCTGTAGAACTCACCGAAGGTATCCCGAATGGTGCTTTCTACGGCCAGCAAGTTGCTTCTCGCTTGAGTCTTTAGCGTGGGCACATCGTTGATAAACACATCTACCTGCTGGTAGAGGACAAAGATGGCTCCAGTAAGAATGAGTAGTAGGGTAAGGATGCTGACTAAATTGGCTAGAATGCGATGAATTCCGTTGATTTCCAGAAAGCTTGCCAAGGGATGGATAAGGAATGCGAAAAGGACTGCCAGGCAAATGGGATAGAGAAAGTCGGCTACTACTACCAAAGCATACCCCGACAGGATAAGGAACAAGAGCAGAAAAGTGGCCCGTTCCAGTGGCGTGCGGCGGTTAGGTTGTGGGTCGGAAGAGGGCATAGAACTACCGGAAGATACTATAGATGAATAACTATCTACGAATGTAGAGTAGAATTTGATAAAACCAAGATAGCGTAAACTGTTAAAATCTGCGATGAAATTGACCCAAAACAATGATCGTGCAGAAGAGCAAAACCTGGAGGAGGCCCGGCCGCCTATTCTAGGTTCCTGGCCTCGAATTTACTTGCTGGTACTCGGTGTACTGGGAAGCTTAATGGTCTTGTTTTCATTATTTACGCGCAATTTTTCATGAGTACACTCGATTTTGTGGTCCTGTTCGGGACCTTGTTTGCCATTGTTGCCTATGGGGTATATAAAACTCGGGGCGACCGCAACATAGAAGGTTATTTGCGAGGTGGTAACAGTATGAAGTGGTGGACCATCGGTCTGTCGGTGATGGCGACCCAAGCCAGTGCCATTACTTTTCTTTCCACGCCTGGGCAGGCATACGAGAGCGGAATGGCTTTCGTCCAAAACTATTTTGGCTTGCCTCTGGCACTCATCATCGTGTCGGCCTTCTTTATTCCGCTGTATTACAAGTTGCGTGTATTCACGGCTTATGAGTTTCTAGAGCGTAGGTTCGATGTGAAAACCCGACTGTTGGGCGCCTTCTTGTTTCTACTACAGCGGGGCCTGGCAGCAGGGCTTACCATCTATGCTCCGGCTATTATCCTGAGTACTATCCTGGACTGGGACCTTAGTCTTACTATTCTGATGATTGGGGTTGCCGTAATTATCTACACCGTGAGCGGTGGTACCAAAGCCGTATCGGTAACTCAAAAGTGGCAGATGGCCGTGATTATGGGCGGTATGTTTATTGCCTTTTTCCTGGTAATCGATGGACTGCCCGAGGGAGTTGGTTTTACGGATGCCTTACACATAGCGGGTAAGATGGGTAAGCTGGAAGCGGTAGACTTCTCACTGGATCCTAGTAAGCGCTATACCATCTGGACGGGCTTGCTTGGCGGTACCTTTTTGGCGTTGAGCTACTTCGGTACCGACCAAAGCCAGGTATCTCGGTATTTGGGAGGGCGAAACGTTACGGAGAGCCGAATGGGGTTGATGTTCAACGCCGTACTCAAAATCCCCATGCAGTTTTTTATTCTGCTGTGCGGGGTAATGGTATTCGTATTCTTCCAGTTTGTGCAGCCGCCCATGTACTTCAAGCAGAATGACCTGGCGGTTTTGGGGCAAACTCCTGCCTATGCCGATTCGGTAGCCATGGCTCAACAAGCCTACGATGAAAATTTTGCCGCGAAGCGGGAGGAGGCCTTTGGTTTGCTCAATGCACTGGAGGCAGAAGATGAAGCGGCCGTTCAGGAACATGCCGAACAGCTCAATGCTTACGATGCCACGGGTCAGGCCATCCGTACTGATGTAAAGCGGTACCTTACGGGCAACGATGAGAGCTACGAGACCAAGGACTCGGACTACGTTTTTATCACCTTTGTATTGTCTTATCTGCCCGAAGGGATTATTGGACTTTTGATGGCGGTGATTTTTTCTGCCGCCATGTCGTCTACTGCCTCAGAGTTGAATGCACTGGCCTCTACCACCACGCTGGATTTCTACAAGCGGGTCTTCCGTCCTGAAGGATCAGACCAGCATTTCCTCACCATGTCCAAGATTCTGACGGCCGCCTGGGGAGTACTGGCCATCTTGTTTGCC
>JBCBHI010000047.1:0-13296 GCA_038525885.1 Bacteroidota bacterium | reverse complement strand
ACCAAGCGGCTATGGAGTTTGGTTAAATGCATCTGGGTGTTCAGGATCTATTAATTCAAGGCCCAGGTTAAAAAACTCTTTGAAGGCGCGGCTACTTGCTATATCCGTAGTTACCCCAAATACCCGAGAGAATAGTCGAAAAACGTTGCCATCCACTACAGGCACTGCCTGACCAAAGGCAAAGGAGGCAATCGCCGCCGCAGTATATTTGCCAACACCCTTAAGCTGTAGCAATTCATCATAGGTCTGGGGAAATTCACCTCCATACTCCTCCATTACCTGCTTAGCACAAGCGTGCAGGTTTCGTGCCCGGGAGTAGTACCCCAGGCCTTGCCACAACCGCAGTACTTGCTGTTCGTCTGCACTAGCCAGGTCTGGTAAGGTGGGGAAGGCCTCCATAAATTTCTCCCAGTAGGGCAGGCCTTGTGCCACCCGGGTCTGTTGCAGAATAATCTCCGAAAGCCAGATAGGATAAGGGTCTCGGGAATGCCTCCAAGGCAGATTACGTCTATGCTCTTGATACCATCCCAACAGGCGTTCCCGGAAGAGTTTTGCGTCCATATGAGGGGCAAATATGTGACTTTGGGGACTTAACTGCCTGATTGTGTGGGGTTATTTATCATGATTTGTTTTTATAAATAAAATTGAGCGTGTAAATTTGTGCCCCTCAAAAGAGATAACCCCCTCATTTTGTGAGGGTTAAATGATATTCCCAAACTAAACGTTAAGCTAACGTGACCAAAGCAGAAGTAATTTCGGAGATCGCGGATAAGACGGGTATAGATAAAGCCGACGTGACTACCACCATAGAAGCTTTCTTCTCGGTAGTTAAAAATTCAATGGCCGAAGGCGAAAACATTTACGTCCGTGGGTTTGGTAGCTTTGTAAATAAAAAGCGTGCGAAGAAGATTGCGCGTAACATTTCCAAAAATACCGCCATCGTGATCGATGAACATTATGTACCCAGCTTTAAGCCTAGCAAGGTATTCGTAGATAAGATCAAGAACAGTAAGATTCTGGAAAAGTAAGTTGGCTTAAACCAGGGAAGGGCTAGACATGAACAAGGCACCCTTGTTGTTGGCAGTTGGCGGAATTATAGTAGCTGTATTCATGTTTCAACTACCCAAGTCGGTAGTGGACGATGGAGACGAGGTGTTGGTGGAAAATTCTGGCCCGGTAGCCGTTCCTCCCTCTGAGGGTACGCCCACCGCTAGCCATGCCCAACCTATCCCTGAAGAGTTGCGGCCAAGAATCGAGTCTTTGAAGGTAAAACTGAGCGCCTCGGAAAACACAGAAGATTTTCCTAAATTTGCGGATTCTTTGGCGGATGCCTATTTCTCCGCGACTTGGTATGATAGTGCAGGCCACTACGCAGCTTTGGCTGCTGAGGCCGATCCTGGATTAGCTACCTGGACAAAGGCTGCCAATTACCATTACGAAGCCTTCAGCTTTGCGATGGATGGGTTTTCGCAAACGGCGGAGGCTCAACTTGCTGCCGAGTACCTAAATAAGGTATTGGAAGCAGACCCAACCGATTTGAACATGAAAGCCAAGCTAGGGATGACCTTCGTAGTGGGATCCAACCCCATGCAGGGAATATTGCTGATGCGTGAAGTGGTAGAAGAAGATCCTACCAACATCATGGCCCAGTTCAACTTAGGAATGCTTAGCAGGCAGTCAGGGCAAACTGACAAGGCCGTTGAGCGTTTCGAAACCGTGCTGGCAATTGAGCCGGACAATCTGCAAGCGATGTTCTTCCTTGGGGTTTCCTATCAGGAAATTGGAGAGGTGGATCGTGCAAAGCAGACATTTGATGAGCTATTGGATATGACCTCAGACCCTGCCATTGTGAATGCAGTAGAGGGTATGATGTCCGAAATGGAATAGAAAATCTTGTTAAACAAAAACATTTAGGTTATGCCTTGTGGTAAGAAAAGAAAGCGTCATAAGATCGCTACTCACAAACGGAAGAAAAGACTGAGAAAGAATCGTCATAAGAAAAAATAGTCTGTTTTTGGACTAATTCCCTAAGTGCACCCACTCCGATTTTCGGCTTGGGTGCTCTTTACATTAGGGCACTCTTATTTCTTTTTCATTTATAAACATTCTGTGCTTTGAGTAGCGAACTGATTATTAATTCTACTCAGCAGGGGAATCGTATTGCCTTATTAAAAGATAAACGCCTATCCGAATACCAGATTGACAAGGATGAAACTCAATTTCAGGTAGGTGACATTTATCTCGGAACGGTTAAGAAAGTTGTACCCGGCCTCAATGCGGCCTTTATAGACATTGGGTACGAAAAAGATGCATTTCTGCATTATCTGGACTTGGGTCCTCAAATAAGAACACTGAACAAGTATTCTAAGCTCGTTCAGAAAGCTAAAGGCGCCCCACAAAAATTAGGCGGCTTTAAAAAGGAACCCGACATTAATAAGCTTGGTAAAATCAACCAAGTACTGACCAAGAATCAACAGATCCTGGTCCAGGTAGTAAAAGAACCGATTTCCACCAAAGGCCCACGGTTATCCTGTGAGTTGTCGCTGGCAGGTAGGTACATGGTATTGGTACCGTTTTCCAATGCAGTCAACATCTCCAAGAAAATCACCACCTCCAACGAAAGGAAGCGGCTCTCCCGTTTGATGAGCTCCATCAAGCCTGAGAATTTCGGCATCATTATCAGAACAGTAGCTGAAGGGAAGGACGTAGCGGAACTAGATAAAGATCTCCGCAGTCTGCTGGAACGCTGGGAAGAGGGTATGGTAGCTCTAAAAGAGGCCAAAACTCGTGATAAGGTAATTGGAGAAATGAGCCGGGCATCTTCCATGCTCCGTGATATGCTCAACAAATCCTTCGATAGTATTATTGTAGATGACAATAAGATCTATCAGGAGATCCGAAATTACATTGCTTCCATTGAGCCTGAGAAGGAGAAAATTGTAAAATTCCACAACGGGAAAAGTAAGGTATTCGAACAGTTTGGTATCGAGAAGCAACTAAAGATGCTTTTTGGCCAATCGGTTTCCTTGCCCGGTGGTGGATATTTGGTCATTGAACATACGGAGGCACTGCACGTAATTGACGTGAACAGTGGCAATAAATCCAATGCTCAAACGGACCAAGAGACGACTGCAGTCACAGTAAATATGCAAGCGGCTGAAGAGGTAGCTCGCCAGCTACGCCTTCGGGATATGGGAGGCATTATTGTGATTGACTTCATCGATATGAAAAAGGCCGAACATAAGAAGGAGGTCTATCAGAAGATGAAGGATGCGATGTCGGACGACCGGTCAAAATATACTATTCTGCCGCTGACCAAGTTTGGGCTGATGCAGATTACACGACAGCGTGTAAGGCCTGAGCTAGAGTTGCAAACTAAAGAGGTTTGCCCTACTTGTAACGGCACCGGGAAGATTGCCCCTACGGTAGGTATTCCTGACCAAATAGATAGTAACCTTGACTTCATTTTGACGAAACAAAACGAAAAAAAGGTTACCATAGCGCTTCATCCTTTCTTAGAATCCTACTTTACTAAGGGTATAATGAGCAAAAGAACCAAGTGGTTCTTAAAGTATCAGCGTTGGATCAAACTTGAAAAGGATTCATCCTTAGGCATTAATGAATGCAAATTCTATAATGGGATGGGTGAAGAGATTAAGGTAGATTGATAATTTTTCAATCCTGGATTGAAACACTAAGGGCTCCTAACGTGCAAACGTAGGAGCCCTTTTGTGTTAAGCCATGGTTAAAGATGGATTAATTAATAATGCAAAAATCGAATAGGTAAATGAAGAAAAAGTGAATGCATCCCCTTATGGATTACGATGCCACACCAACTTGACTTAGCTAAGTAAAATCACTTCTTGGAAAGGTTATATGTTCTCACATCTAACATCCCTTGATATTGCGATAAAACCCCTTAAATGCACTCCATTCGCACTAAATGATGTATTAATCATTTCATAATTGGATTGCTAGACGGTTGGAAGAGCTTTTGGCTAGAATTGCACCCGAATTCAAACTCGCAAAACTTTTGCCAACCATGAAAAATTTCAAGTTCCTTGCTGCTTTCGGCCTGATGGCAGCTTTGGTTTGGGCTTGTGTTACAGTACCCAACGTAGTTACTGTATCTGCTCCTGGCATCACAACCTTGGACCAAGAGGCTACTACCGCAAACATCGACTTTACTCTAGATGTACCTGGTGGTTATGCTAGTTCTACAATTTCAGTGACCGCCGGTACAGCTACTATTTCTGCTGAGCCTGAGGCTGGTGCTACTACCGGTACTTTGACCGTAGCTTATGACCGCGATGATGCTACTGCCTCTACAGTGGTTGCTACTTTGACAGTAACTGACTCTGACGGCCAGTCTGGTACTGCTACTGCTGCCATCTCTTTGGAATCTGCTCCTGACACCGTTGTAATTGTAGCTCCTGAAGCTCAGTTTGACTCCACTACCCTCACCGTTGAAATTGACGATGTGGACGTAGACTTCACCATTGTTACTATCAAGGATACCGGTGACGGTATTGGTAATGTAACCATGGACAGCGACGGCAAATACATCTACGTTTTGGATGGCTTTGTATTCGTTAACGATGGTCAAACTTTGACTATCGAGCCTGGTACTATCATCAAAGGTGCTTCTGGCCAAGGTGAAAACGCTTCTGCTTTGATCGTAGCGCGCGGTGGTATGATTGATGCTGAGGGTACTGACACTGAGCCTATCATCTTCACTGCTGAAGCTGATGCTATCCTACCTGGACAAGACGAGATCGAAGGCTCTCTGCCTAACAACGCCCGCGGTTTGTGGGGTGGTGTAATTGTATTGGGTAAAGCTACCAGCAACAACACTACTAACGATAACTTCATCGAAGGTCTTCCTGAGACTGATGTTCGCTCACAGTACGGTGGTACTGAGGACAGCGACAACTCAGGATCTATGAAATATGTATCTATCCGTCACGGTGGTACTGACATCGGTAGCGGTAACGAGATCAACGGCTTGACCTTAGGTGCTGTAGGTAACGGAACTACTTTCGAGCACATTGAGGTAATTGCTAACAAAGACGACGGTGTTGAGTGGTTCGGTGGAGCTGCTAACATGAAGTGGGCTTTGGTTGCTAACTGCGGCGACGACTCATTCGACTATGACGAAGGATGGCACGGAATGGTACAATACGCTTTTGTATTCCAAGATGGTGCTGGTGACCGTGCTGGTGAGCATGACGGCGGACCTTCTGACAACGAAACGGGTACTCCTTTCGCTACTCCTACCTTCGCTAACTTCACCTATGTAGGACAAGGTATGGCCGGTGGAACTAACGCTATCGAGCTGCGTGACAACGCTGGTGGTTACTTCTACAACGGTATCATCACTGACTTTGAAGGTGGTGTTGACATTGAGGATTTGCCTGATACTGATGGTGATTCTTACGGTCAGTTCCAAAACGGAAACTTGGTATTCAACGGAATCCAGTTCTTCAACATCGACGACAACGTATTCGAAGGTGATGCTGAAGAGGACTTCGACATGACTGCCGAGTTCATGAACATCACTACTGACCAAGATCCTACTTTCAATGCTGCTTTCGTAGCAGGTTCTCCTTCTACTGGAGTTGACTTGAGCACTTTGAGCTTGGATGCCTTCTTCACCAATACTACTGCACCTGGTGCATTCGTAGGCGGTGCTTGGCATGCTGGTTGGACCCTGTGGGCGGCTACTGAGTTATAATTCGTAGTCCTGATATAAATAAAAGCACCCTCGCGTAGGGTGCTTTTTCTATATCAAATCCGAGGAGAGCCAACCCACTTGAATCTCTGCATACTATCAAACAATCATGAATAAATTTTTCACACTATTGGCTTGCCTGTTCCTGGTAGGATCGGCTTGGGCTCAAAACGGCACCATCCGGGGTAAAATCATGGATGGGAGCTTCGGAGAACCAATGATTGGGGCTACCGTCAGGCTTAAAAGTGATCCTGCAAAGGGATCTACCACAGACCTGGACGGAAACTACTCGATCAACAATCTGGCTCCTGGCACTTACAATCTATCGGTATCTTCGGTGGGCTTCGAGTCCAAAACCATTGAAGGGGTAGTAGTAAATGCTGGCGAGGTAACCGTAGTACCTACGCTCACCTTGTACGAGGCCACCGAACAGCTGGAAGAAGTAGTGGTAACCGCCGAAGTAATTCGTGATTCTGAATCGGCCATGTTGACCTTGCAGAGGAAGTCTTCTAATGTACTGGATGGTATCTCTTCTGAGATGTTTAGCCGCGGAGGTGATTCTGACGTAGGTAGCGCCATCAAAAGGGTAACGGGTGTATCCGTACAAGGAGGAAAGTATGTATACGTACGTGGATTGGGTGATCGCTACAGTAAGACTGGCTTGAATGGTGCTACCATTCCCGGTCTGGATCCTAACCGGAATACGGTAGAGATGGACCTATTCCCTACCAATCTGATCGATAACATCCTGGTATTTAAAACCTTCACTCCTGACCTACCTGCAGACTTTGTAGGAGGGTACGTAGTAGTGGAGACTAAAGATTTTCCTGAGACTTTCACCATGAAAGCCTCAACTTCTGTAGGGTACAATCCTCAAGTACACTTCTCGGATGATTTTCTGTCATTTGAAGGCGGTAGCTCTACAGATTGGCTCGGGTTTGATAACGGATCACGGGATATTCCTGATGTTCTACTGAGTGACATTCCTGAGTTTACGGATGTAATCGCAGATCCTTCTCTAGGTCAAGATCTTTTGGCTGCCTCAACGGTATTCGATCCTCAGTTTTCTCCTAACACCGCCAGCAAATTCCTGGATCAGAGCTATTCTCTATCCATTGGTAACCAAATCAACATCGGAAGTTTTCCTGTTGGGTTCATCGGAAGCCTTACCTACAAGCGGGATTTGGATAACTATACCAACGGTGAACGTAATCTATACCGGTTCACTGGGGTTCTGGATGATGAAAACCTTCAATACGATTATCTATTGAATGATCACAACAGCAACGAAAATGTGCTGTGGGGTGGGATGTTGGCCGCTGCCATCAAATTGAGTAACACCAATAAGATATCACTTACCTACCTAAGAAATCAGTCAGGCACCCAGCAAGGGAGAATCCTGGAAGGACCTGAAACGGTAAACGGAAACAACGATCTGTTCAATTCAAGCACCATATGGTGGACTGAGCGTGCCTTGCAATCCGTACAGCTACGGGGTGAGCATGCCTTTAACGGTGGCCAAGGAGCGAAAGTAAACTGGATCAGCTCTCGCACAAATACCTCTCTGGACCAACCTGACCTAAGATTCTTTGCTTACGGACTCAACCGCGATGATGAAGGTAACATTACCACCTCTGAGATACGTGCTGCAAACCTTTTCCCTCCCTCGCACTACTGGCGGGGTATGACCCAGCTTACTTGGGACAACAAAATAGATGTGGAGATCCCCTTCATGCAGTGGAGTGGCCTGGAAGGCAAAGCCAAAGTAGGTGGCGGATACACGTATAGCAACCGGGATTTCTTCGAACGTCGCTACGAGTTCAATACTCCTCAGGAAAATGCGGGTAACCTGACTCGCTGCTGCGGTGACGATCCTAACTTGTACACCGACCGTGATAACATTCTGGACGAATTTGACTTGTCTACCATCTTCTCTTCTGAGAAAGTATACATCGTAGACAAAACCGTAACCCGGAATACCTACACGGGTGAGCAAGCCATCACTTCGGCTTACGCCATGGTGGAACTACCCGTGGTAGAGCGTTTGAAATTGGTAGGTGGAGCCCGGATGGAAATCACCAACATGCTGGTAACCAACGCTGACTCTACCGCACCTTTGGGAATCTTGGATAACCTGGATATCCTGCCTTCCCTTACCGGTACTTTCTTCCTCAACGATAAGATGAACCTGCGTTTCGGAGCCTTCCGCACGTTGGCACGTCCTACCTTCCGTGAGAAGGCAGAATACGCAAGCTTTGAGTTCTTCTCAGGCGGGCCCATCATCGGTAACGCCGATCTGGAGCGGACTTTGATTACCAACCTCGACTTGCGTTGGGAGTTCTTCCCCAGCCCTACGGAACTGTTTAGCTTCTCGGTCTTTGCTAAGGACTTCACCAACCCTATTGAGCAAATCATCTTGCCAGAGTTCAGCATTCAAACCATCTCGTACCGCAACGTAGACCGGGCTCAGGTGGCTGGACTAGAGATGGAAGCTCGAAAAAACCTAGGCTTCTTATCACCTGACTTGCAGAACCTGTCGGTTGGTGGTAATGTATCCTTGGTGTATTCGGTTACTCAGGAAGATCCTGCGGTACTGGAGGCCATCCGTGAAGTGGTACCTGATTGGCCTGCTTCCCGCGTAATGTTTGGCCAGTCTCCGTACATCATCAACGCCTTCGTAGGTTACAATGACTTCGATAAGTGGGAAAGTAACCTGAGCTTCAATATCCAGGGTCCTCGTTTGATTGCTGTATCGCAAGGGGGAACGCCTAATATCTTTGAGCAACCTCGGGCAGACTTGAATTTCAACGTGACCCGCCAGCTTACGCAGAATTTGGAAGCCAAACTACAGATTGGAAACATCTTGAACTCCCCCTACTGGGCTAACTACCCTTTCCAAGGGTCTGATGATTTCGTTTTCTACAGCTACCGGGCTGGCACCGACTTCTCTGTGAAGTTGAGCTACAACATTCAGTAAAATCCTCTTTTTCAATACATAGGAAAGCCAGGCCTTAGGGTCTGGTTTTTTTGTTTTAGGGGAGGTCGATTAATAGTAGATATCCTGCTCTCAACTCAATAGCGCTAAGAAGGCCACTGGCTGAGTATCAATGAGCTCCAAATCAGGGAATATTTCCCTTGGAAGGACTGCCAGCCGCAAGCATTTTTGGGAATATTGGTCTATGAGAAAAGGATTAAGAACAAGAGCTGCTGAAAAAGTCATCAATTGCCTCTGGCCTACGCAGCGCGACTTTAGCCGGAGGGTAAAATAAGGGACTAAGAACCAAGCAGGGGACGCTTAGCTCTAGTTGAAACAGCATCCTTGTGCCAAATCCCAATTTTTTGGTTGTCTTGTATCACTAAAGCTAGAAGTGATTCGCCACCGCGAACAGCGCTTATAATCCAAGGTTTTTAACCCTTTTTGATGAAATACCTCCTACTTACTGGAGACATTTCATAGGTTGGGATTTCAAGCTAGTATTTAGCTGCAAGCCTGCATTAAGCTTCGTCAGGAACTGACTTAGTTTCGTCAGACTCCTCCGCCTTAAGCTGCTTCTCATACAGCTCTTTGTACACCCCGTTAGCGGCCAACAAGCTTTCGTTGGTGCCTTGCTCTACAATCTTACCGTCATCCAGTACCAGAATCTTATCTGCGAGCTTAGCAGAGGACACCCGGTGGGAGATAATGATACTGGTCCGGTTTTCCATGATCCGCTTCAGGCTATTGAGGATAGCATTCTCGGTTTTAGTATCCACCGCACTCAGGCTATCGTCCAAGATCATAATGGAAGGATTCTTCACGATGGCCCGAGCTATAGACACCCGTTGCTTTTGCCCACCTGACAGAGTGATTCCTCGTTCACCCACCCGGGTAGCGAAGCTCTCCGGAAAATCGACGATGTTTTCGTACACATCCGCATCCTTGGCCGCCTGAATCATTTGCTCCTCCGTCAAGTCGGCCTTACCAAAGGCTATGTTGTTCCGGATAGTATCTGAGAATAGGAATACGTCTTGGGGTACATAGCCCACCTGACTACGCAGGTTCTCTAGCGAAAAGTCCTGTATGGGCTCGTCATCTACCTTGATTTGCCCTTCGGCCACGTCGTATAGCCGCAGAATGAGGTTCGCAATGGTAGTCTTTCCTGAACCTGTAGTACCAATAATGGCCATGGATTCCCCTGGTTTCACCTCGAAGCTGATGTTATCCAACGCTTTGATGCCAGAATCCGGGTATACGAACCCAACTCCGTCAAAGATTAGGTGGCCCTTCAGGTCTTTTTCTAGTTCCTTCTGCGAAATGATGTCGGTTTTCTCATCTAAGAATTCATTGATCCTTTTCTGCGAAGCAGCCGCCTGCTGAATGATGCTGGATATCCAGCCTAAGGAGGTAACCGGCCATACCAACAGGTTTACGTAGATAATGAACTCGGCAATGTTGCCCGTGGTGATGGCTCCTTTCATTACCTCAGTTCCACCCACATATATCGTGAGGATAACACTCAGCCCAATAAGGAGCATAATCAAGGGAAAGAACAGGGACTGTACGGATACCAGACGCATGTACCGGTTCTTGTATTCGTTGCTAGCTTCGCTAAACTTCTCGCCAGAATCTTCCTCTCTCACGAAAGCTTTCAACACCCTAATGCCCGAGAAGCTCTCCTGCACAAAGGTGCTGAGCCCGGATAGTTTCTCCTGGATAGCCAAGCTGCGCTTGTTGATGATGTTATTCACAAAATAGATGCTGAGGGAGAGTATGGGTAGGGGCAATAGGGCGAACAGGGTAAGGCGTGAGTTTACCGAGAACATAATGGGAATGACCATTAAGAACAGGGTAATCAGATTGAGGCCGTACATGATGGCGGGTCCCAAGTACATCCTTACCCGGCTCACATCTTCGGAGATCCGGTTCATGAGGTCTCCGGTATTGTTACGACGGTAAAAGCTGAGGGGTAGTGACTGATAGTGCTGATACACCTCATTTTTGAGATCATACTCTATGAGGCGGGACATGACAATGATGGTTTGTCGTGTGAAAAACAAAAACACTCCCCTCAAGAGCGCCAGCGCCAAGATCAAACCTCCGTATATCAATATGGCACTAGCAAACTGACCGTACATTCTGTCTTGCAGGTCCCCTTCGCCAAATAGTTGGTACAAGCGAATGTTCTCTGCCACCAGGTCAAAAGCATGGCGAACTACCTGTGCAGGTACGATGGCAAAGACATTGGAGATGGCGATAAAGACAATACCTAAAATCAAGTGAAACTTGTACTTGAGAAGGTATTTATTGAGGTGGGCTAAGTCTTTCACTGCAAGAAAGAACGATTTAATGTACAAATAGTTCAGTGCCTAAGGTACTCATTGGCAGGACCACTAAAAAGTGATACTTTTGGGGCTTCCGCAACCGTGTGCAGAAAATTTAGATTCAATTTTTGCTAACTATAAAGCTATTGTGATGAGTGTTTTGGAAGATTTCGAGACCGGGGTCAGTAACTCCTTCTTCGGAGAAATTTCTCGCCTTGGCCATGAGCAAGTAGTACTTTGCCATGATGAGGCTACGGGTCTCCGCGCGATCATCGCTATCCATAATACTGTTTTAGGCCCTGCATTGGGCGGTACCCGCATGTGGCAATACGCTTCTGATCAGGAAGCGCTTACCGACGTACTGCGTCTTTCGCGGGGAATGACATATAAAGCGGCTATTTCTGGCTTACACCTAGGTGGTGGTAAGGCGGTAATTGTGGGAGATGCTGCCTCCCAAAAGAACGAAGCCTACCTTCGTCGGTTCGGCCGCTTTGTGCAAAGCCTCTCGGGCCGGTACATTACGGCTGAGGATGTGAATATGAAGACCAGCGATATGGTGCATATTGCTGAGGAGACCAAGTATGTAACGGGACTGCCCGAATGGATGGGTGGAAGCGGTGACCCCTCTCCGGTAACGGCCTACGGCACCTACGTAGGGATGAAAGCTGCGGCTAAAAAGGCCTTCGGAAGTGACGACCTTTCTGGTAAAAAAGTAGCCGTGCAAGGGGTAGGCCAAGTAGGCATGTACCTGGTATGCCATCTGCGTGAAGAAGGAGCGGAGGTTTTTATTACCGATATCAACGAGGCGAAGTTGCAGGCGGTATCCAAGGAGCATGGCGCTCATGTAGTAGGCATGGAGGAGATTTATGACCTGGACATGGACATCTATGCACCTTGTGCACTAGGAGCCACCCTCAATGATGATACTATTGGTCGCCTGAAATGCCAGGTGGTAGCTGGCGCGGCTAACAATCAGCTGTTGGACGAACGCAAGCACGGTTATGATCTGATAGACCGTGGCATTGTGTACGCACCTGACTTTGTGATCAATGCAGGTGGGCTTATGAATGTGGCCAGCGAACAGCGTGGCCAGGTAAACAAGGAAGCTACCATGGCCCAGGCTGAAGGAATTTACGGGACTACCCTCGCGATTTTGAACCGGGCTGAAGAAGAAGGAATCAACAGCCAAGAGGCCGCCATCAAATTGGCCGAAGATCGGATTGCTTCTATCGCAAAAGTTAAACAATCGTACTTGCCTAATTAAAAAGTGCGGCGTATACTGCTGCCAATTAGGGATTTGATAAAAATTATTACAACGAGAAGCCATCTACCCCAGGTAGATGGTTTCTTTTTTTGGGGTAAAGCCAACTGGTAGGTAGTCTAATAATCTGAGGCAGACGCCCTTTATTTTCACAAAAGGGGGAAGTGTTTGATTTACAAGCATTGTAAGTTCCTACCTACCCTCGGATGATTGGGGGGCACCGCACTGATCCATTACAGCATTAGCAGTCTTTTTTTCTATGAAAGAGAATCCCTTGTTCTGGGCTGATGAAAAACATCTAGAGGGTCAAACTCAGGTGCTATAGCATTGAGAAGCTCAGCATAAGGTGTTTCAACGAATCAGGGATTAAGCCGAAGAACTGGTGGGGTCTTGCATACAACGTTTACCCTTAGTGTCACTAAATAGTTATGCTGCGTAGGTTGTCGGTGTCGCTGCGCTCAAACACCGAAAGTCGGACCTCGACAACGGCGAGAGAGGCTTCAAACTCAGATACTATAGCATAGAGAAACGCAGCATAAGGTGTTTCAACGAATCAGGGATTAAGCCGAAGAACTGGGGTCTTACATACAACGTTTACCCTTAGTGTCACTAAATAGTTATGCCACGTAGGTTGTCGGTGTCGCTGCGCTCAAACACCGACAACGGCGAGAGCCATAGCTACCCTTTCTTCAGGGTACTAAGGATGGAATCTTGTAGCGCCTTGGGTTTGAAAGGCTTACTCACAAAGCCATTCATTCCTGCTTCTTGGGTGGCTTTCCTTACGCTACTGGTGGAGCTTGCGGTGAGGGCAATGATAGGAGTTTGGTTCTTCAGGTCCTTCCGAATCTTTTTAGTAGTCTCATAGCCGTCCATCTCTGGCATTAGCAGGTCCATAAGTACCAAATCAAAAGACTCGTTTTGAAGAGCTTGCAAGGCTTCTGTACCATTGGAGGCGATTTGCACGGTGATATTCCAGCGCTCCAATATTTTTCGGGCAACCAGT
>JBCBHI010000046.1:0-13479 GCA_038525885.1 Bacteroidota bacterium | reverse complement strand
GGTCATTTTCGTTTTTGGATTTCTGATGTGGCTGTTGGAACGGAAGCGTAATCCAGAGCAATTTGGAGGAGGCTGGCGGGGTCTTGGTGCAGGTTTTTGGTGGTCGGCCGTAACCATGACCACCGTAGGCTATGGGGATAAGGCGCCTGTGAGTTGGCTGGGCCGTTTTTTAGCCATCATTTGGATGTTTTTGGCGCTGATTATCTTCTCTGGGTTAACCGCGGCTATCACTTCAGCCCTTACCGTTGACCAACTTAGCGTTCATGTGAACGGACCTGAGGATTTGAAGGAAGTAGATGTGGGTACGATTGGGGGGAGTAACACGGTTGATTACTTAATGGAGCGCAGAATACGGCCTACCTTGTATACCACACCCGAAGAGGCCTTGCTGGCTTTGGAAGAGGGCAGGGTAGAAGCAGTGGTGTATGATGGGCCTATATTGCAGTACCTTATTCACAATGGTGGATACGAGGGGCTGAAGCTGCTGCCTAACCAATTGCAACAATATTACTATGGTATAGCCATGCCAGCGGGTAGTGTATGGCGTGACACGCTAAGTGTGCATATATTGCAAAAAACAGCCTCGCCCGAATGGAGAGATTGGCTGTTTAGGTACATGGGAAACCAAGGGGATTAATGGGCACTCTCCTGCCAACATTGTAACTGAGGTTACGTTAGATGGGAGGAATGGGGTGGTAATCTTGATTCCTATGAAGTAATCATCATATCTTTGATCATAATTTACAGGGTAGTATGGACTCTACAGCAGGGAAGAGAATTTTAGACACGGAGAAGCTGGAAAAAGTAGCCTTTGTTTTGAAAACCATTGCTCATCCTTTAAGGATCGGTATTGTGGATTTGCTTACTACATACGACCGCCTGTCTGTGAATGAGATTTGTTATCGGCTGGACGCTGAGCAGTCACTTATTTCACACCACCTTTCCAACATGAAGCTGAAGGGAATATTGGGAAGTGAGCGTGAGGGTAAGAATATCTTTTACTTCCTCAAGCTGAAGGAGGTAACTAAGGTGATTGACTGTATGGAGAACTGTGATATTGTCAACTTTTAGGGGGCAATATTTTTTTGCCCAATATATGAATGTATTATCATATATAAATATGTATATCAAAAGACATCATGGGAATATTTGGACTAAGAACTAAACCCTTTCAAGAAAAGCCTGCTTCGGAGGTAAGCGCTTCCTGGCCAAAAAACGGCATTGTGCTATTGGATGTCCGTTCTGAAAAAGAATTTCAGGATGGGCACGTACCTGGATCGCTGAACCTCAACATGATGGGGCCCGGTTTTCAGGGTAAGCTAGAAAAACTTGATAAGGCCAAGGAATACTATGTGCTATGCCGAAGTGTTAACCGGAGCAGTGCTGCTGCGGGGTTGATGGTCCGGAAAGGCTTCCAGAAGGTGACCAACCTGCGAGGTGGCATTATGAAGTGGGAGGGGGAGTTAAAGTAATGGAGATAGGATTTTCAAATAATAGTGCGTGACTAAATAAACTCTACAAATACAATGTTGGAAATATTGAGTGAACCCTGGCCATGGTATATAGGAGGCCCTTTGGTAGGGCTGATGGTTCCACTCCTATTGTTGGCGGGAAATAAGCGGTTTGGAATTTCCTCAACCCTGAAACAGGCATGTTCGGCCATTATTCCTACCAGGGTTTCTTTCTTTAAGGAGTATGACTGGAGAAAGGACTCTTGGAACCTGGTGTTTGCCGGAGGCATTTTGTTGGGTGCCTTTCTGGCTACAGAATGGCTCGGTGCAGGAAGGACGCTAGACTTGAGCTCTGATACTATAGCTGAGCTCGGCGCTTTGGGAATTACTGATTTTTCAGGACTGGTGCCCAAGCAGGTGTTTAATTGGGGAAATCTGTTGACAGGGAATGGTTTGGTTTTCATGGTGTTGGGTGGGTTCCTGGTAGGCTTTGGGGCCCGTTATGGAGGAGGCTGCACCTCTGGTCATGCTATCATGGGGCTGTCTATGCTACAGGTGGCTTCCCTGGTGGCAGTAGTAGGTTTCTTTGCCGGAGGACTATTCGTAACACACTTCTTATTGCCTTACCTATTCTAATCCTGCGTAGCTATGAAAAACCTTAAGTACTTACTATTTGGAGTCCTGTTCGGAATCTTGCTAACGAAAGGAGAGGTGATCTCCTGGTTTCGGATTCAGGAGATGTTTCGCTTTCAATCTTTCCACATGTACGGGTTTATGGGTAGTGCCGTCATCACTGGCTTTATCGGAATACAACTGATTCGATGGTTCAAGTGGAAAGCAGTGGACGGACAACGTATTTCGCTTATTCCTAAAGAATTACATACCGGGGTGATTATCGGGGGGACTATGTTCGGTTTGGGCTGGGCCTTGACGGGTGCATGCCCCGGCCCCTTGTATGCGCACTTAGGGGCCGGAAATGGTACTTTCCTGGTTACTATTATTAGTGCTATGTTGGGGACTTTTGCATACGGAGTGCTTCGTCCTTATTTGCCTCACAAGGACTTGATGAAGCACCAGAGTAAAGAAAAATTCTATTTATATTCTGACGAAACAACTGATGAAGTAAGCTATGAAGAAGTCCGTAAAGCCTCTTAACTATCTCGTTCTCTCGTGCATGGTAGTGGCCATGATGGCCTGTGGAGTGGGGGCTACTGCTTCTGCAGATTCTTCTGCGCCTGAACGACAGGTAGCCCAGGCTGTAACTGCAGAAGAATTGCAAGGCCTATTGCAAACCCCGGACGACAACCGAGTGGTGTTGGATGTCAGGACACCTGCTGAAGTAGCCGAGGGAATAATAGAAGGAGCTATGGTGATGGATTTCCGTTCCGCGGATTTTGAGACGCTCCTGCAAAAGTTAGATCGAGACAAACACTACTTCGTAGTATGTGCTTCGGGCAGGAGAAGTGGCCGTACCCAAGCCATTATGAATACGATGGGCTTTGGTCAAGTAACGAACGTGGAGGGAGGAATGAATGGTTGGAAGGCAAAGGGCTATCCGGTAGTTGGCGTAGAATAATTGCGAGGAAAGGACATAAAAAAGGAGGTTGCTCAGACTGAACAACCTCCTTAGATTTTGGTAAAAGGCGGGAATTACAATACCCAACTAAGTAGCACTGAACCGCCTATGTAGGCAAAGCCTTCTATCAAGCCAGCTCCAATGTTGGGCTTTTCTTGATTCACCAATTCGTCAGTAATAGACCGGCCGGGCAATAAGATTTTGTCGGTAACCAATCGAACGATAGGCAGTAAAACGAGGCCTACACCGGTATCGAAACCTATAGTGAGTAGGTGCTCGCTCCAGCCTTCCCAATCCGCTTCCACGCCCAACCGGATCAGGTTCCCGATGGCAATGAGCGCTCCGCCAAAACCTAAGGCAACGCCTGGGTTGCCCTTCTTGATTTCATCGTGGATGTTGTACGGGGTAATGAGGTTGTACACCCAAGAGGCTACCAGCAGCAAAACCTGACCGATGACCCAAATGGCTAGTGCGGTGAGGATGTTGCCCCCTTCGCCGATGATGGCCCCCTGTACGATAAGACCGGTAGCAATAAAGTTGGCTGCTTCTACAATCCCGGTACCTATGTTCTGCTCCTCTACAATCTCCTTTTTTACCTTGAAGTGGCGGAGCAGGGCTTTGTCGTTGAAGATCGCGGCCACATTCAGCAGTACGATGCCTAGTGCTCCGTACAGACCAATATCCATTAGGTCGATCCAGATGTTTTCTGCGCTGGGGCCAATGATGGCTGCCCCTATGCAGAGGATGAGACCAATGTAGTATCCCGTTAAGGACGCAGAGAAGGCAAGGTTGTCCTTTTCTACCAGCTCATCATTCACCTTGATGCCAGGATGGAAAAGGTTGTATACCAGTTTGCCAATGATGAAAAGGATAAACCCTGCTACTAGGTAAACTAAAGCAGAGAGTACACTATCTATTTCGAGTAGCATGCTTCGTGTCGATTAGATTATTTACCAAAACCTCCGCCCCGGCTGCGTGAACTACTGCCCCCGTAGCGGCTACTGCTGCGTGAGGTCCGGCTACGCGATGAACGACTGCTTGAGGACCGTGAGCTAGAAGAGCGGGAGGCTGTGGAGCCGCTACTCCGCGAGCTGCGGGTACTACGCGTAAAGCCGTTTTTGGAGGCCCGGCGTTGAAAGAAGTTGGGTCGCGATTGGCGGTTATAGTCACTATTGGTTCCATAGCGAGGGTTGCCACTAGAGGTGACCCCGCCATAATAGGACCTGCGCCCGTAATAGTTGTCACGATAGTCATAATAGCCACGGCGGTAGATAGGACCACCGCCTACCATGTAGAATACATCGGAAAGCATGCGGTATTTGCCGTAGAATTCCCAGAAAGAATTCCCGGAATTGTCAGTACGCCAGCGGCCATAGTTTTCATTCCCTACATAGTTGGTATAACCGGCTGGGCTGGCTTGTTTGGACACTTTGCCATCAGGGCCTTTGGCAGCTATCTCCATGCCCATATCATTTTCATGGGCAAAGAAATACTCTTCAGACACTTGCTCCCAGTCAGTAGTTTCCACTTCTGGCAGGCTATCCGCGCCCATGGTTATGATCTGATACTGATGCAGGTATGTTTTGGTGAAGTTGCCTTGAACATCCATATCGTAAAGCAGGATGCTGAAAGTAGGCTCTGCAGACAAGTCCCGGATGTAATTATCTACAGGACTTTTCTGCCAAGAAGTACGGTTACCATTGTTACCCCCTCCACCGAAACAGCCGGATAAGGAGATGAGTAGTAGGGTAAAAAGAGAACTTTTGGAAATTAAGTTGGGCATATAGTTAAGCGGGCAAAATATTAGAGAACTCATAAGATTCTACGTACTTCCCGTGCGACAGTTCGTATTCTTCCTCTCCCCAGCGCTCTAGCGTCAGGAATTGTTTGCCGTCGGAGTGTTCGTAGTTCCAGCTAATGAAGTCATCCCAATTTTCTGAACGAACGTTGCGGAATGATCCCAGGGCCTCTTCCTGCAGTTGGAAGGCTGACCCTTCAAAGGTAAGCGAACGGGGTGGATCATCACCATTTTGGAAATGGTTGGGAATGTTTTCCGATACATGACCCAGTCGGAGTTTGTGCGAAAGGCTGATTTCGAGCTCGTCGTCCTCCTCCAAATGGAGGTAGAGTGCGGTGTTGCTCGACTGAATTTTGAATTCGTCGGTGAAGTAGTTATCGCCCCAGTCGTATTCAAACTGGCCTACTACTTCCCAGGATTTCATGTCATAATCTAATACAAAGCCCACTTCCAGATCCTGGAGGCGGATGTTGGTCGGATCGTATTCGGGTTCTTCCTCTTTCCGGCCAAAAATGTTTCTAAGTCCCATGATTGTGAAAAAGTTGTTATTGCGGTACAGTGACAATATACAAAAACACATTTCTGAGAGGAGAAAGATTCACTCCAGGGATACAATTTTCTCAGAAAAGAAACTTTTTACTAGAAATGGAGGTCCTATGCATACGATTGAGCCTTTGAAATTTCTGGATTTGGCTAGTTTTGACCTCCTTTTGCTCAGTGCAAATTTGGGCAAAATATGATTCTCAAGCAGAGGCAAACAATAGAGAACTCTGTAGCCGCCTGAGGAAACTCAGCCGGATAAGATTTTTTTAGAATATGACTGATAGACTCGTCATTGTACCCACTTATAATGAGAAGGAAAACATCCTGCTGATGATTGATGCGGTGATGGGGCTCGAACCTGCTTTTGATTTACTGATCATTGATGACGGTTCTCCTGATGGGACGGCAGATCTGGTACGGCAAGCCCAGGCGAATCCTGACTATGCCGAACGGGTATTTATGGAGGAAAGGGAAGGTAAGCTAGGTTTAGGAACGGCCTACATCCACGGGTTTGAGTGGGCGCTGGCCAGGCATTACCAGTTCATATTTGAGATGGATTGTGACTTCTCTCACAACCCCAAGGATCTGCCCAAGTTGTGGAAGGCTTGTGCTGAGGGCAACGGTGATATAGCCGTGGGTAGCCGGTATGTGCAGGGGGTAAACGTGGTGAACTGGCCTATGGGTAGGGTGCTTATGTCCTATTTTGCTAGTAAGTACGTCCGGTTTATCACCGGCTTACCGGTGAATGATGCCACTGCCGGATTTAAGTGCTACACGCGGAGAGTCCTGGAAGCCTTGCGCCATCAGAAAATTCATTTCATTGGTTATGCCTTCCAGATCGAGATGAAGTTTCTTGCCTGGAAGTTGGGCTTCAACGTAGTGGAGGTGCCCATTGTGTTTACAGACCGTACCCGGGGTGAATCAAAAATGAGCATGAAAATCTTCCGGGAGGCCGTCTTCGGCGTCATTCGGATGAAAATAAGCTCCCTATTTCGGTCCTATCATCTGCCTAAACCAGAAGTAGCGGAGTCCTAAGAGATAACCTTTAAGGTTAATTTCCCTGATTTGAGGCAGGAACGTCCACGGCAACTACTTGCCCTGGCACAGCACCGTTGTGTACAAATAGAGTATAGGGGCCAGGGGGGAGTTCGTTGAGCGGGTAAGCTACGGTATTATCAACCTCAGCCTCGCAGGTGTCAGGATCCTCAAGCACTAACACCGAAGCAAGGGTAGGTAAGCTGCTGGTATCAGAAAGGATAATTTCGTTTAGCCAGAGGGTAAAAGTAACCTCACTGCACCCACCCCCATAAGATACGTTCAGAAACAAACTGTCTCCGGCAACCTCGGCAGAGGCCAGATTGTAGTCGTCAGAAGCATCATCTGCAAACCGCAGGCGCTCGTATTCGCTGGGGTTAGACGCTACAAAAGCCATAATGAACTCGGACTGTGACACGAGTGTAGGCCCACAGGCTGCGGCCAGGAGCAGCAAGGGGAGAATCCAGCGGTGCTTTTTCATAAAGGGTGTTTTAGAATAAGACTAAAAGAGGGTAGGAAAGGTTGGGGCAAATTGCCCCAAACCGGAGTTACTCCTTGTCATCTACGTAGTCCTGCAAGTACTGGAACCTTGCGGTAAGCTTACCGTCCTGGGTTATGGTAGCTCGTTCTATCACGCCTTCGGGGTCGCCATTGAACAGGTTGGGCAACACATTGTTGATCAGCTCTTGGCCAAAGTCCTTGCTAGCATCACGGGGCAGTTCACAGGGCAGGTTATCTACCGCCATCACGGTAATATTGGCTTCGTCACTCAGGGGTGGTTTTTCCACGTGCGACTCAGGATTATAGTCATAGACCGGATCTTCGATGGTACTGGGGCGCAAGGTGCTGGGTATAGAACCTTCTATGTCGCAAGTCACGTCCGCAACAACTTTGATTTTGAACCCGGGCTCGGTAGCGGATTGAGGGGTAAAAAGTACAGGGGCTTTTGGGTCCCAAAATGCACCGGCGATCAATAGATCCGTGGCGTGGGCAAAAGATTTAAAGCCACTCTCAAATCGCTCGGGATATTGGTAAAATTCCTTGCGCTCAAAGGGTTTGCCCTCTTGGTGTACGTGGTAGTCCCGGCTGTTGAGTTGAGTGAATACCGGTTCCTCGTAGTCCTTTTCCAGGTATTCGGCGGGCGTAACCTGGCGTATGCCCATACCCAGCAGCACTTCCATGGATCCCTTGGCCACACGACCTCCGCCGGTTACGGCAATCTTAATGGGCGGCAATTTCACCTTGCTATACTCGGTAGTTAGGTCTGCCAGGTCGAAACATTCGTGGGCGGGGCGAAGATCAAACAAGCGATACCGTTTGCCATAGGTGAGCACTCCGTTGTAGGCGCCTACTATACCGGCATACCGCCCAAAAGCCACTATCCGCTGACCGTGCTCATTGGTGAGCAATTCGTAATCAATCAGCCGGATTTTTTTGTCCAGAATAGCCCGCAACAAATTCCGGTTGTAGGGCTGTTTCTTGATGGTGTGGGAGAAAAAGAAATACGTTTTGTTGGGGACGAGCTGGTCTATTGGAACTTCCTTTACGCCCATGAGGATATCACAATCGGTCACGGAGTCAGCTACGGGGATGCCAGCTTCTTTATATTCCGAATCCTGAATGGCCCGAATGTCACTGTTTTGTGCTACAAAGTGCGCCTTGGGATTGTCTCCTACAAAGTGTGCGGCATGTTCTGGGATGATGGGTACCCGACGATCAATGGGGATTTTTCCCTCCTTAATGAGCCCAATGCTTAAAAGTTCCATGTTCTCGGTTTAGTTTGGGGCAAAAGTAAAGTATTCCATTTCCTGCCCAAAGGCAGAATCTATCTTGCAAATATCCATGGAGGTTTCGCATGTCTATTTGGCCTTGGTATGGTCCGGTTACCTTGCCTTGCATAGTGTATTGGCCGCCTCGGCGGTGAAGCGTAAGTTTCAGCAATTGTTGGGACAAGGCTACCGCTGGTACCGGCTGGGCTATTCGGTGGTGGCTGCTGCAGGAGCAGGGGCTATTTTCTTGTGGGGAGCCACCTTGCCAGCAGTTCGGTTGTTTCCTGAAAATGCCGTGATCCGATTGGTAGGTCTCATTCTGGCTACCTATGGATTTTTGGTGCTAAGGCTCGCTTTTCGCCAGTGCAGTTTTCGGGATTTTATAGGGTGGCGAGGCCAGGTAGATGATGAGGTGGCTGCCCTGAAAATTGAAGGGGTGCACCGCTACGTTAGGCATCCCTTATATGCCGGTATGATCTTATTGTTGATCGGGTTTTTTCTGTTTTCACCCACCTTCACTCATTTGGTAGAAGTGGGATGTTTGCTACTGTATTTGGTAGTAGGCATTCCTTTAGAAGAACGTAAACTAATAGCCCGGTTCGGAGAGGCCTATAAGGAATATCAGCAAGAGGTACCTGCCTTAATTCCTCGTAGGCGAGGAACGGGGGAGCGATGACCAGAAAAGGATTTTACAAAGTGATATCTTCGCAGCAAAACCACCTGCCGTATGCGAAATATCACTTTCCTATTGGGAGCCCTCAGTCTACTATTTACCTCGTCCGTGTTTGCACAGGGTATTACCCTTACGCTGGCTACGGATACTAGTGTGCAACGCTACCCGGAGCGCAGGTTGGTATGGCAGGGCCGGGAGTATTTTTATTTGGAGCCCGCCGCCGCCCAGGTAGAATACGCTTTGTCGGTAGCCTGGGCCGATCAAGACCGCATTCTGGCGGTGGATATGCTGCCCTCTCGAGACTACGAACTTACGGATAGTATTCGTGTATTGGATGCGGGAGAGGCCGTAGGCAAAATCAGGTTTTTCGACCTGGAACAAACCTTGCAGCCCCGGCTTATCTTCTCCGTATTGCTCTCGGATAGTTCGCGAGTAAATAGAAGTATTTTGTTGTATCCTTTTTTTGCTCCCCGTGTGGAGCAATTGGAGGTGTCTACAGAACTCTTTCGAGACGAGGAGAAAATAGTGGTACTGCCCGTAGAGAACCCCCGGGAGCTCATTATTCCCAGAGGATGGCGCCAGGAGGAAAACCTTCAGTACCGACTCTTTCTGGAAGGTAATCAACTAAAGGCGGCGCTAAAGGATAGCCGCATCGGTGAGCACTCCTTCACGATCCCTTTGCGAACCCGCAGGCCTTTTCTGGATGCTTCAGGACTCCCTACGCAGGAACTGGGCGGGCTGCCCATGACGGTGGAGGTGAAACCCTCCCCCTTGTCATTCCTAAACCTGGACCGGAAAGATGTCTTCTTTGAACCCATGGGGCAAGTGGCTACGCTGGTGCAGCTGGATAGGGTGCAGGGCCTACAGCTAAGCCGTACGTACCGTATCGAAGACCAGGAGGGTCCTGGAGGGCGGTTGGTGGCCGAATTGTTTACCCGGTCCTACGTGGATAACCAACAGAAAATACTGGCGGTGTTGCGCACCTACGCTTTGCACAGGGAAGAGGAAGGGTACTTGTATCTCAAAAGCGGCGAGCAAAGTCGGTTCTTCACCAACTTCAATATCCTGTCCAAGCCAAAAATCTCCAAAGTATCCGTATTGCGGGCGGGTAAGGACTGGACCACAAGCCTGGCGGTTTATCCGGGTGAGTCCCTGGAAGTGAAGGTAGAAGGGGAAGGCCTGGAGAAGGCCCAGTTTATGTTTGGGGAAGGAAGATTTCTGGCGACCCTAGATACGGCCCGCCGCTCAGACCTGGCGCAATACTACCAGCTTACCATTCCTATAGATGTAAAGGAAACCCGGATTCCCCTGTCTATGAATGGCAAGCCCAGTTCATTTGAGTTGCTGGTAAGAGAGTACCAAAGCGCGGCTGATCTAGACTTTGTAAATATTGACTATGGGGCGGGCATGTTACCCGTGACGGCTCCTAGGTTTGATAAGCCGGCTACCTTCGAAGGGGAGATTCGGGACATCACGTTCAGCTTTCGGCCCCACATGCTAGATACTCAGGAGGAGCTACACGGTATCCAGTACTTGGAAATAGAGCTGCGGGTAACGGGCCCTGACAAGCGACTGATCGAAATACGGGAGATTAATGACCTGAAGATCACTCCTGCTCCAGTTTCTCCCCGGTATGCTTTTTACAATCGTGACAAGGCCACGGACGGGGTGATACGGCTCAATGACTACCTGGCTAACAAAACCTACGACTGGAAACCCTGGACCCAGCTGGAAATTACCATCCGGCACAAACCCAATACCTACGGAGCTGCTGGGCAGACACGAAAGCTGATTTTGATGCCCAGCCAGCGGGTGAATGTGCAGCTGGAAGTTTCCTTCCCGGCTGGGTTGCTCACCAAACGATTCAACCAACCTGGCATAGGTAACCTCACGGGGATCAGTACCGCGGCACTGGTCCAAGCTAGTTTTTACCAACCGGGCAAAATTAATAAGCTAAGCCCCTGGAAAGTAGGCGGCGGATTTCTGGCCTTGAATGCCTTGAGTAGCCTGACGGACAATGATGAGGACAAAGACCTGGGAGTACTGGGTATGGTTTCTTTTTACCCTATCAATTCTGACTCCAAAGTGAAGTTTCCATTGCATGCGGGTTTAGGATATTTATTTAAGAATAATACTTTGTTTTTGGTGGTAGGGCCGGGGGTGCAGGTGAATTTTTGACAAAAAAATCCCAGTCCATAGAACCGGGATTTTCTGTGATTAACACCATATGAAAACATCAAATAAATTACAGATGTAAATATTGAAATTTTTTTAGAAAACCTACCGGGAATTAGATTAATGTAAGAAAAAGTGAGATAAAATCACGGAGTCTTTCGCTGAAAGCTTGAGAAGGAACGTCCAAATTCGAATACAAAGTACATAAAATTCTGAGTTGAGCAGAGAACCTCAACTTAATAGGCCGCTGTAGCTACTGATAGACAAAAGTGTATTTTTATTCGTCTAAACGGCGGTGGTAGTATAATACCGGGGTGACTTCATTCCTCATTTCACTCAGTGTATAATACCCCATACTATCTTCTGCCCAGGCAATGGACTCACCCTGTGGTTCTTCCTGATAAATAAGGTATTTGGGTGTTTGCTCCAGTACTTCCAGGATGGACTGCGCTGGCTCTCGGGACCAATAGTATACGGTGTCGTATTTTTTAATCAGAATTTCATCGCCCGCAGGGCTAATGTCTCCGGCCACGGCCAAGGTAAAGGGCAAGGTGAAAGATGCCTTGTCAGCCGTAATATGTGAGGTAGTAAAAGCGCCTAGGTGATAGATAGCTACACGGTCTTCCCGTTTCGAAACCACCCAAAGCTCATCCGTTACGGGGTCATGCATAAGCGTTTCGGCATCTCTGGCTCCGTCAGGGTATACAAAGGACATAGTACCTGCCACCGGAACCGGACCTGGTTGGGTAGGGTCAGGCTCTACTATTTGGTGGATGTACAGTTCATCATGTATGGCGGCGTTGTCACCAATCTCTCCTATATATAAGTACCAAACCGAGTCGGCTCCCAAGCCAATGGTAATATCTTCCCAATCACGCAAGGCGATGCCTTCTACTTGAAAGATGCCTACCAGATTTCCTTGGTCATCCAGGCAAAACAATCGGGGTTCATCTCCGCTGTCATTATGCACCCACAGGTAACCAGGATATTGGCGACTGGCTACCAAACCGGAAATCTCCACCATTTCGGGTTCTGATATAGTTCGGATAGCGGTGGCACCGCTAAAAAGTGAATCGAAAGGGGGATTGGAAGAAAGATCTTGCTGCGGGGCAATGGATTGGCAGCCATACCCCAATAGGGAGATGGCCACCAGGCTCAAGCTAATGCGGTTCAAAATGGAAATGGTTTAGTATGTCATGTGGTCCTTGGTCTCGAAAGACGAAGGAATGGTGCGTAATTATCGATAGCAATGAAGAAATCTCATCTCCGTAAACCTAACTATTTCCTTATCTGATAGATAGGTAATGTTACAATGGTCGAAGGATTTCATTAAATAATAGACCGAAAAGGCAGGGTTGTCGTAATGGGTTTATCCTTCATAAAGAAAGTGATAAATTTTATAAAAAATAAAATTATGAAAGGGGTGGTGTTTACGGAATTTCTGGAAATGGTGGAAACAAAGTTTGGCGATGAAGTGCTAGAGCGCATCATCGATAAAGCCAACTTACCTCACAATGCCGAGTATACGGCGGTAGGTTCTTACCCGCATCATGAGTTGGTGAATCTGGTGCTAGAACTCTCTGACGAAAGCAAGGTGCCGATGCCGGACCTTTTGCGAGCCTACGGAAAACACTTTTTCGGGGTGTTGGGAAGGTCTTATGCCCCCATGATTGCGGATGTAAAGGATGGTTTTGAGCTTTTTCAGAAGCTGGAAACCTACATCCATGTGGAGGTAAGGAAGCTATACCCGGAAGCCGAACTTCCCAAATTTGACACACAATGGGAAGGAGACTCGCTGGTGATGTATTATCAGTCGAGTAGAAAGCTGGGAGACTTTGCTCACGGTTTGATAGAAGGATGCCTGCAGCATTTTGACCAACAGGCAGAAGTGACCCAGTACCCGCAAAATGAGGAGGGTACCGAAGTGAAGTTCATGTTAACCCCCAAGTAGGATGGATAAAGTAGCCTTACTGGAAAGAAAACTACAGCGGGAATGTGCTGCCCGTAAGGAGGCGGAACGCTTGTTGGAAGAGAAGTCGCTACAGCTGTATCATGCTAATCTGCAACTGAAACAGCAGTACGAGCTATTGGAAGGTAAGGCGGGTACTACCGAACAGGCCTTGCAAGAGACCCAGGGTAGGTATGAGCTTCTGGTAGAGCAGGTTCATGATTTTGTATTCAAGACGGATGCACATGGAGTGTTCTCCTACGTGAATTCGGCCTGTACCAGAATACTGGGCTATAATGACCAAGAACTGTTGGGCCATCCGTACACCAAAATCATCATTGGGGCTGACAAAGAGCGGGTAGAAAATTTTTATCGTGATCTGGATTCGCTCCCCGCGGATAACTACCTGGAGTTTCGGGTGTATGCGAAGGACGGAACCCGCAGGTGGGTGGGGCAGAAGGTGCAACCGGTAAATAAGGAAGGAGAGCTTTTTGAGATCATAGGGGTGGCT